>JALYIB010000033.1 GCA_030775965.1 Acidobacteriota bacterium
CCCTTAGCTTGACCATCACCTTCCCCGTGCACCTGGCGGCAACCACCAGCGATGTGATCACACTGAGCAACTTCACAGTTATTCGCTACCCTGCACAAACAAATCCGTAAGATGAAGACCTGAGACAGGGCTACAAAAGCCGGCCTAGAACCGTTAAGTAAGGGTTTTCGCGCTTAGCTTTCGGGTGATATTACTCTTGTCATTTCCGGGTGGGTCGTTGAATATAAGAACAGAGTTCAGTACAACAAGACGAGGAATCGCAAAATGAAAGCCACACTTTACGCATGGGCTTATCGCCTGCGCTACGATCGCCGCGGACAAGACCTGGTGGAGTACGCCCTGATGGCTGGCTTCGTGGCCGTGGCAGGAGGCGCCGTCTTTCCATCCACGCTAATGCCCGGCATAAGCTCCATCTTCTCGAAGATTAATACCTACACCGCAGCCGCAGCCAGCCAAGGCAGTTAGAGACGCTATGGTTCGCTAAACCCCGCGGCGGCTCCGCCCAACGAAATGTTATGCTGAGCCCATCCCGTGAATGCTGTTTCCTCCGCTCGAGCCATTTCCTTTCGCGTTCTCCTTAAAGTTCACGCCGGCGGCTTCGCTTCCGATTTACTGCGCCAGGAAAGCACTGCGCTCGATTCCCGCGATGCCGCGCTGGCCGAAACTTTGGTCTTCGGATGCCTGCGTTATCAAAGCCAACTCGATTTCCTGATCGCCTATTTCTCCGGGCGTCCTCAATCTAAGCTCGATCTCGAAGTGCGTGTTGCCCTGCGCATGGCCATTTTTCAGTTGCGCTATCTCCACCGGATTCCCGCCCACGCTGCCGTCGCCGAAAGTGTCGAATTGGTCAAGAGCGCCCGTAAACGCTCGGCGGCTCCGTTCGTGAATGCGGTATTGCGCAAGGTGAATCGCGAGCCAGTGCGCTGGCCCGATCGCGCCACCGAATTGTCCCTCCCCGCATGGATGCTCGAACGCTGGGAGCGTCACTTCGGGCGCGACGTGGCCACTGCCATAGCCCAAGCCGCGCTGGCCGAACCCGAAGTTTATACAAATCCGGATACGGGGAGACAACAGGATATAGGCGCGCAATCCATTGTCCCTCTGCTCGCTATCGAACCCGGCATGACCGTACTTGACCTCTGCGCCGCCCCCGGTAACAAGACCGCCCAAGCCATCGCCGCCGGCGGACGCGTCACCGCCGGGGACCGCTACCTGCGTCGCCTGGCCGAAGTCCCCGAGCAAGCCTCCCGCGTAGTCCTCGACGCCGCCGAGCCGCTTCCCTTCTCTCGTCTCTTTGATCGCATTCTGATCGACGCCCCCTGCTCCGGCACCGGAACCTTAGCGCGGAATCCTGAAATCAAATGGCGCCTAGAGCCGTCAGACCTACCAGTGTTTCAGGCGCGGCAACGAAAGATGATCGAGCGAGCCCTCCCTCACCTGCACCCCGGAGGCCGCCTGGTGTATGCCACCTGTGCACTGGAACCGGAAGAAAATCAAGAAGTTGTCAATGGCTTCGCGGTTATCGAAATCCGTGTCCGCATCCCTGGCCAAAACCCAGGGGATGGCTTTTTCGCCGCCGTGTTAAAATAGAGGTTTGTTTTTCGGCCGGCTTTTGCTTCCACGATGACCGAAATCCTCCCATCCATTCTTTCCGCCGACTTCGCCCGTTTGGGCGAGCAGGTGGCCGCGCTCCAACAAGCCGGATGCCGCGTTTTGCACGTAGACATCATGGATGGCCACTTCGTTCCCAATCTCACCATCGGGCCGCCAGTCGTGGCGTCCTTGCGCAAAGCCACTCCGTTAACGCTCGATGTTCACCTGATGATCACCGATCCCGACCGCTACGCGCCGCTATTCATAGACGCCGGCGCCAATCGCGTCTCGGTGCATCAGGAAACCTGCCCGCACTTGGATCGCACCTTGAAAATGATCCAAGGTCTGGGAGCGCTCGCTGGCGTCGTCATCAATCCGGCCACGCCCGTGGCAACCCTCGACGAAGTGCTGGGCTTGGTCGACTACGTCCTGGTGATGAGCGTGAATCCAGGATTCGGCGGGCAGAAGTTCATCCCCTATACCCTTGATAAGATCCGGGTCTTAGCCCAAAAACGTCGCGAAAAAGGCTTGGACTTCGCCCTTGAAATCGACGGCGGCGTCACCCTCCAAAACGTCGCTGAAATGGTCAAGGCAGGCGTCGATTGGATAGTGGCCGGATCCGCCATATTTGGCGCCGGAAATCCGGCGGAAGCGTTCACCGAAATGCGGCAGCATGCACACGCGGCCGGGATGGTACAGGTTTAGATCAGATTCGGCTATAGTCGTAAGGAACAAATGATGACTTTCAACACCAAGAGACTGGGAACAACCATTCTGGCGGCGGTCGTGCTAGTCAGCGGCTGCGGGTTCCATCGCAAGAAGTACGAGAACCCCATCACCAAGCAAACCGAGCAGCCCGACAAAGTTCTGTTCGACAAGGCCATCAATGACATCGAGAAGGGCCGCTACGAAGTCGCGCGCCTGACCCTCAATACCCTGATCAATACCTACGATTCGAGCGAATTCCTGGCCAAAGCCAAGCTCGCCATCGCCGATAGCTGGATGCGGCAGAGCGGTCCCGAGGGCATGGCGCAGGCTGAAGCTGAATTTAAGGATTTCCAGTTGTTCTATCCAACCATGGAAGAAGCCCCGGAAGCCCAATCCAAGATCTGCGAGATTCACATCCGCCAGATGGAGAAAGCCGACCGCGATCCTAACAACGCCCTGCGCGCCGAACAGGAATGCCGCGACTTGCTCACCAAATATCCCAACAGCAAGTTCGCGCCGCAAACCGAGCAGCGCCTGCGCGAGATTCAGCAGGCCCTGGCGGAAGCCGAGATGGTGGCTGCATCGTATTACAACACCAAGGGATCGCTGGCCGCCGCCACCAACCGCTACACCGGGCTGGTAGGACAATATCCTCTCTACAGCCGTGCTGCCGAAGCGCTGTGGATGGATGGCAACGCCTACACCAAAATGGGCGCGCGCTTCCGTCAAAAGGCCGGCGACGCTTATGCTCGCATTGTGCGCGATT
>JALYIB010000034.1 GCA_030775965.1 Acidobacteriota bacterium
GGCTTGGGCGGCGGGCTCGCCGGACAGCTCCAACATTTTTTGGATGTGTGCGAGGTAGCGTTCGCGGATTTCCACCGACTTGGGGTCGGTCTTGGTGTAGTAGTCGCGGTCGGGCAGGCCGAGTCCGCCGGCTCCTAGGAAGGCGATGACGCGATTTGAATCGGCGAAGTCTTGGCCGGAGGAGAAGCTGAACAGAAATTGGCTTCCGGCGCTGGTGAGGTGGGCATGCGCCAGGAATGCGGCTAGGTCGTTCAGCGATTTCAGCGCGGCCACCTTATCTAATTCGGCGCGGAGCGGGGCGGCGCCGGACTGATCGCGCGCGGCTTCGTCCATGCAGGCGTTGAAGTAGTCGCCGATTTCGGTTTCTACCGGGGTGCGGGTGGGAGAGGGCTTGGCGGCTTGCTCCAGGATGCCCCATAGGAAGCGCTGGTTTTCGGTGGCTAGTTTCGAATACACGTTCCAGCGGGCTTGGTCGGGCGGGATGGGGTTGTTTTTGATCCACGATCCGCAGGCGTATTGATAGAAGTCGGCGCAGGGATTGACGGCGCGGTTCATCGAGGAGAGATCCAGACTGGGGCTGTAGGGGAGCGCGGTGAGCGGAGTGTCTTGGGCCCAGGCCAGGGAGGCTAGCAGGGCGAGGAGCGCCATTTTCACGGACGGAAGGCTCATGGACGGAAGTCTCATGGACGAAATTCTACGCCGCGTACTATGCGCACGGCTTTGTTTTCGAGCAACTGGGCGATCACGGGCTCGGGCACGGGCTGATCGGTTTCAATCAGGGTGATGGCGGTGAGCGGGGCGCCGGGGCGGTCCGGTTTTTCTTGACGGCCGAGCGAGAGCGCGGCGATGTTGACTTGGCCTTTGCCGGTTACGGTGCCGATGTAGCCGAGCACTCCGGGGAGGTCTTCATTGGTTAAGAAGAGCAGGTGGCCGGCTAATGTGGCCTCGCAACGGATGCCGTCGACGGCTAGCAGGCGCGGCCGGTCCATTACGATGGCACCTTCTACGCTGGTGACGCCTTTGTCGGTTTCGAGTTCAATGCGCAGGGTGTCCATGTGGCCGGTGGGACGCTCGAAGCGTTCGGCGTAGCTGAGGCCGCGGTCGGCGGCTAGTTTGAGGGCGTTGACGACGTTGGCTTTCACGGCCAGGGAGCGGCTGAGGACTCCGGCGAGCCCGGCGTTGCGGAGGAGCCGGGTGTTCTGCGGCGGGAAGTTGCCGTGGTAGACCAGGCGCACTAATTTTGGATTTGCGGTGGCTACATGGGCGGCGAAGGTGCCCAGGCGCTCGGCCAGGATTGCGTAGGGGGCGGCGGCGCGATAGGCTTCCTCAGACATGGCGGGAACGTTGACGGCGTTGACTGCAACGCCTTCATTGAAGTATTCGATCAGATGTTCGGCCAGGCGCACGGCGATCAATTCGGCGGCTTCTTCGGTGGAACCGCCGATGTGCGGGGTGGCTAGGACTTGATCCATGGCGAGGAGAGGCTCGCCGGCTTCGGGGGGTTCGGTTTGCAGGACGTCGAGCGCGGCTCCGGCGACCTTGCCCGATTCGATGGCATGGCGGAGGGCTACGACGTCGACCAATTCGCCGCGGGCGCAGTTTACGATTCTGACGCCGCGCTTCATTTTGGCGAAGGTTTCTTCGTTGAGCATGCCCATGGTTTCGGTGGTGAGGGCGACGTGCAAAGTGATGTAGTCGGCTTGGGCGTAGAGTTCTTCGCGGCTGACGAGCGTCACGCCCAGGTCGGCGGCGGCTTCGGAGTTGACGTAGGGATCGTTGGCGACGATCTTCATTTCGAAGCCGCGGGCGCGGCGGACGACTTCGCGTCCGATGCTGCCGAGTCCTATCACGCCTAGTGTTTTGCGGCGGAGTTCGGTGCCGAGAAATTTTTTGCCTTCCCAGCGGCCGCGGCGTGTGGATTCGATAGCCTGCGGGATCTGGCGGGCCATGGCTAGCATCAGGCCGAGGGTATGTTCGGCCACGGCGACGGCGCTTTCGCCGGGCATGTTCATGACTAAGATGCCGGCGGAGGTGGCGGCGTCGAGGTCGACGAAATCGGTTCCCACGCCGGGGAAGGCGATCACGCGGAGTTTTTTCGCGGTCTCGATTTGAGCGGCGGTGACTTTGCCGGTGCGCGAGGCTAAGAGGACTTCGGCGTCGGGCAAGTGGCGCTGATATTCGGTGGGGCTGGAGGTGATGATTTCCCAACCGGGCTGTGCTTTCAAGATATCGATGCCCGCTGCACGCAATGGTTCCGCGATTACAATTTTCATGGCTCCCTAAACCGTCACCGGCTGTTTTTTGGCGGCGTAATGTTGTTGGACCGCGGCGACACCGGCGCCTAGTTTTACTGGAACACCGTTGGCGTCTAGGATCAACTCCAATTCGGCCACCAGGGCAAATAAATCGACAATATCGAAGTAGCCCAGGTGGGCGATGCGGAAAAGGCGGCCCTGCATTTCGCTTTGGCCGTCGGCGACGATGGAGCCGAATTTCTGGCGGAA
>JALYIB010000035.1 GCA_030775965.1 Acidobacteriota bacterium
CGCCGATATCGGCCAAGCGGCGCGACCCGTGCATGAATGCCCGCATGGCGGTTGCATCGTTTTCGTCGCCTTCAAGAAAGGCGATCAGCGAGTCAATCACAACGATCGGCCGCGCCTCACACGAGCGAACCCACTGCACCACTTTGGGCGAGTCCGGTGCGGGAGCGTCGCCGTTCCAGCCGCCCCACCAACGTAAGAGTTCGGAATCCGCTAGATCGAGCCGCTGCATACGATCAACTGCAACGGGGCGAGGGGTCTCCCGATCGAGGATCAGGCATGGAATTCCTTTCGCGATTGCGTCGCGCACAAAAGCCGTCGCGATAGTGCTCTTCCCTGATCCTGAATCCCCGGTTAAGGCAATTACCGAGCCCGCGGGCAGTTCCGGCTCTCGCACGTATCGGATGCATTCGGCAGCGCAGGCCACGGCTGGCAAGTCCTCAACCCTCTGGCCGCGTCCGATGCCTGAATCCGTTGTCGCGAGTTCGGCAAGTTCCTCAGCGAGTCGCTTAATACCCTCGCCGTCAGCATTTAGACCTAGGGAAACCTGTGCCGCAATCAGTTCAGAAACCTTGGACGCGCGGCGCTTCCTCGTCAACTCGCGAAGCGTTCCGGCAAGTCCGGCAATGCGTAAGCCTGGAATCGCTTTCGCGTGAATATCGACTATGCCAGCAATGCCGCCTACTTTTTCCAAATCGCCGCGATCAATGAGCCGCTGCGCCACGGCTTCGATCGTGGGACGAACTTCAGCCACGATTTCGCACATCGCGCGAAAAACCGTCCGGTGTGTTTCGGTAGTGAACTCTTGCTCCGCAAGGTCGGCATCGCGGAATATAGGCTCGCCGCCTACCAGAATCGATCCGAGGACAGTCGCTTCGATTTCGGTATCGATCAGCTGACGCACGCCCTAACGCTCCCCGCTCCGAGCCCGCAGCCCTTCCTTCACAAAAACCGCCCGTATCTTAGCGATCTGACGGTACAGAGTGGCGCGGGATATCTCCGCCCTGGCAGCCGCCTCGGCGCAAGTGTCGCAATCCATCAGGAGCCGGCAGAGATACGCGAGCGCGGCAGGCAAGCGTCCCAAAACGAGCTGAACGTCTAACCTGAGGTTCAGTGACTCCTCAAAAAGGCGACCGCCGAACGGAGCTGCAATCCCAGCTAAAGCGTCGCCAACTTCCGATGGGTTCCGACCAAGGTGGTCACGAGGCTGGTCCAGTGATATTCGGCAAGCACGGTAGTCGCGGCATGCAGCCTGCTGACCTTCAATGATTGTCGCAATGCGATTATTGACCACCAACTGCGCGAAGGTTCGGCCAGTGCAGCGGTGCGCGTCAAAAGACTTCGAGCGCTGCAGAGAATCAACCAACAGTTCCTGCTGGATATCCTCAGCGTCGTGACGTGCAAAACCGTAGTTGCCTGCCAAGCGCCGGCTCTTGAAGCGGGTCAGCCTTAGGACGGCGGGGTCGATTTGCGGTTCAAAGTAATGCTCATCCACTGTGTCACTCCCGATAACTACTAGTGGTGGATGAGCCAACCGAGGCGGACTTTGTAGAGACACCCGCCTACCGTATTGGTGTCACCCACAAGGCCTTCGCGTATGCGATCAACCTATGTCTGGTGTTGCTTACTACGAATCTATTCGTGTTTCGACCGTGGTCAGGCGGAATGGCAGGCCCCCTTTGACTTCGATGCTTTCAACCCTGCCCTCGCCCACCTGCTGTAGGTGTTCAAACAACTCAATATGTTCACGTTTCAACACGAAATCATTAACGGCGAGCTCGGGCCGCGCAGAGTTGTCTCCCGAGCCGAATTTGACATCTTTCGTGACCCGCGGAGGTGGTTCGAAGATCGGTTCGCCATCTCGGATCAATAGACCCTCGATCCGGCCGAAGTTCATTTTCTGCATTGTCTCGATCAGCTGCTTCTGCCGCGTCGAAAGGGAAGATTTTGTGAGCACCGCTTGACTCCTCTCTGGGATCTCGGTCGCTTGACATTGACCTCTTGCGAACAGTGATTTGCTGCCGCAAAGCGTGATTGTCGCATCGAATTCCGCGTGAAAAAACCCGCGCAACAGGGTGAAAAAGATGAAAAATCGGCGCTGCAGGGTGAAAGAAGGTGAAAAACTATTGAGCTGCCCGGGCTTTTATGAGCGCCTTCCGATAGTTGATGAGGCTGCGAGGGGTGAGACTCGTCAGGTCCTCACGAGTGAGGGCTAGACTCAGAGCCCACTTGCTCGGAGTGAAATCTATCTTGCTGGCCTTCTCGATTTGGTCAATCTCTTCCGCGTTCATCGTCTTCCAGACGTTGAACCATTGGAAGCGCTCCTTCAGCGTTTTGCGTTCACCCGGGGTTCCTGACCTTTGTCTACGTTCCGCTTTCAGTGTTCTCAATTCGCGCAGATAGCAATCGTAAAGAGTCACGACCCGAAATTGCTTACGCTCCTTCGCATTGGTCGCCAGTTGTGTAGCTTCATTCAGAGCGGCGTCCAAGTTCTGACGCTCCAAAACGGGAGGTTCTCCCGTCAATGGTCCTAGGGCAACTATTTTATTCGGCAAGTCGCCGCCCGATCCATCCTTGGAAGCGGTCGCAGTGGATCTAGTACGGTACGCTTCTTCGATGATCATTGAACTGCAATCGCGGGATGCCTCCAGCAGGCCCTGAACGCAGCCGGCGCTCTCATCGCCGCATATCATCATCCCGAGTTTGGATCTCTGGCCTAGAACGTAAGAAATCCAGAAATCCACTGGCTCAACACCTACTGGGCATCCGAGCGCGACTCCGGCCCTTGTTGCAACCGCCCTGAATCCCCTAAGTATTCCGTCCAACTCCCCACCCTCGATGCGCCAACGCCCAATATTGCGATTCAGGGAATAATATGCCTTAAGCCACCGGGGGTGCGTGTCCTTCTGCAAAAGCGACCATTGACGCGCTAAGAGACTTTCGAATTCCTTCTGGATTTTGCGGAGTTCTTTGGGATCCGGAATCGCGAACACCCTTGGCTCCGTGTTTGCTACTGCGCGTGCGGGCTTAAGCGCACTAAACGCGCTGTCTTCGGATTGGTATTTCTTAGCCTTGCCGAGAAGCTTCTGACCGATCTTCAGCCATCGCTGATATTCTTCTTCGGTGATCTCATGTGCTCGCCCGCTTATCGCGGTGCGCTGCTGCTCGACGGCGCGACGATCCTTCTCTGTGAAACGAGCGTCCGCCCGGGCGGCCATCGCCTCTAGCAATTCCTGCGATTCCTTCCAGGTTCCACATTCCATCCAAGCGCGGAATCTACGCAGCCTTCCCTCGTTGGGATCGTGAAGGAAAACGCTCATCGCCCCCCCCCCGCGTTCACCTGTTTGGTTTTTCGGATCATTTCCCGCTTCGCTCCCGCTAGATTTTGGGCGGACCGGCCAGAGGCGGCTAGCCTTTCCAGGTGGAACAACCCAGCTAGGCAGCCGCATGGAGGATGTCTCCAGGCCCATTATCAACGTTCGAAAACGTGGTCGGCAAGAACTGTCTCGGGTGTCTATGTACCATAGGCCGTCTACTTCAATACCCGAAGCGGGCTCGTTTTGCTTTGTCCACGTCAGCGGAGAAAGCAACACCTCCGCACAACTCTGCGGTCCTCAGTCACCTTGCGAGTGACGGCGCCATCGTTCCCTGGATTCCGGCTGAGCCAAGAAATGAGACAGTCTTCGGGTTGGCCCGGTATAAGTAATAGTGAAGGGCAAATCACCAGACGGCGCGCGACCGCGAAGCGGACCTCGTTGTGGGTGTCGAATAGGACACTACCATGCGAGACGATTTACGGGAGCCATTGAAGCGCTCAGAGTTTGAATCCCATGCCGGCGGCAGCGAAAGTACCTATCGCTCCGTCGCCGCGCTGGCGGCAGACATCGGCCTAAGCGAAAGATCCGCCCGCAACGCACTCCGACGCGGCGAGATTCCGCACATTCGCGTCGGGCGCCGCTTCATCCTGCCGAAGGCGGCCATCGCTGAGTGGTTGCGCACCGCTGGCCGGAGCCTCGAAGTCGAAAGAATTACGGAACACATGGCTGAGCGCACGAAGCCTGTTGCCTGGGCCGACCGTTGAGAGGTATGTGTCATGACGTGCGGAGAACGGTGAACCTCTCCGCCAGTGAGAAAAGATGACTGGCTGCGTCTTTAAGCGAAAACTCAAAACCGGGACAAGCTGGGGCTACCTATTTTCAGCCGGCAAAGACGCGGCGGGAAAGCGCAATCAGGTTTTCAAATCTGGGTTCTCCACGAAGGGCGCCGCGCAGTCCGCCTTACGAGACGCAATCACCGAGTATGAGATGAAGGCCGGCAGAATCACAGAGCAGGTGGATCTGCTCGGACGCCGCATCTGGGGATTTGTCCTTGGCGACAAGAGTTGCGTGGACTTCGAGAGCAGGGAAGCTGCCGAAAGTGCGCGAATGGCCGAAATCGAAAGGCGGGAAGCAAAGCCCGCCGTCGCAGCCGAACCCACCTTTGCCGACTATTTCAAGTACTGGACCGACGAACATGCTGCCCGCCGGTGCGCACCGAAGACGCTGGAACGTTACAAGGAGCTCGGCCGCTATCTGGTGAAACACCTCGGAGGCACTCGCATAAACGAATTGACGACTGCCCAGATTCAGCACACGATTCACCGCCTCAAAGATGCAGGCGGCCAGATCACGAAAGATTTCTCCAATGGAAAACCGCTCGCGGCAAAAACTGTGCGGCATATTGGCACGCTGCTGTACACTGCTCTCGCAGAAGCGGATCGCCTGGGAATATTGAAGATCCCACACCCGATGGCGAACAAGCGTGTAGTTCTACCCAAACTCCCGAAACGCCGGCCGCCGGTCCTGGACAAAGACAAGCTCCGGCTCTTATTCGACCGCGCGAGAAGCACGCGACTGTACCCACTGGTAGTGCTGGCGTCCGCCACGGGTTGCCGCCGCGGCGAATTGCTTGCGCTCGAATGGAGCGACCTAGATGAGTCAACTAGTGAAGTCAACGTTTCGAAGTCATTGGAACAGACGAAAGCTGGCCTTCGGATCAAGAGCACGAAGTCAGAGGAGCCGCGGCGTTTCTCTGTTCCCGAGTGGGCACTAGAGGTACTGCGCGCCCACCAGACTGAACAGCAAAAGGATAGCGAACTCTTCGGCCGAGACTACGAAGATCACAATCTGGTTTTCTGCCAGCCCAGTGGCGCTTATTATTCACCAGATCGTCTGGGTGCCCGCGTGGTCGAACTGATGCGGAAAGCCGGACTGGATGGCGTTAGTCTACATTCCTTGCGCCACTCACACGCCACCAGCCTACTAAGCAATGGCGTGCCGGTCGCGGTCGTTTCCGAACGTCTGGGTCACCGGGACCAGAACATCACTCTGTCGGTATACTCTCACGCGGTGCCGGCTGACACGAAAGCTGCGGCGAAGATTTGGAACGACGCCATGGCGGATGTGATTGCGGAGTCTCGGAAGCCTGATGCGGAGCTGAGGTCAGCAAATGCTTGTGCGCGGAAGCTTGAGAAAAAGATGGCGGGGACGGCTGCCTCGTGAACAGTCTATCGCCACGGAGCTCGCAGTTAAAATGCTCATAGCATAGTAAGCGGATCTCATCGGCAGCGGGTTTTGGCGGTCTTTCAGGCTCCGGCAATGGAGTAGGCGATGGGCCTGGATAAGGTTCGTGCGGCGTGCTCATCTCGCACCTTTCCGCTTTCGTTTTCATCCACCCAACTGTCCCTGATCCCCGAGTATCTCGGCCTCCGCTTCTTCATTCTTACGCTCCGCCTCAAGCCGGTTGGCGACATCGACTTCTTCGATCTCTGCAAGCAGCACATCGTATTCGTCGGCAATTAGGCGCGCAGCTTCGTCCATATCTTCCTGTGGACCCGATCTGCGCTGCGCCTGGAACTTAGCTTGGCGCCGCCTTATGACCGCAATAACGTCGTTCGCGTCCATGAAACCTACCTTCTCTTTCTCGTTTCCCCCAGCATCCGGCGTGAGCAAACATGTGACCATCTATTCATCGATTATCAACCGAATTCTATCGAACGAAAGACTGCTGTCCAACGTCAGTGTATTTATGAGCAAGCATCAGCCTCCGTCTTACCAAGGAGATTGGCCTGAACTTACCAAATTCGACAAGCTACGCGTCAAGACAGAAATGCAGTTAGTCCAACTCATCAACAATGAATTGGAACTTGGCATCCGTGACGCCCGCCAAGCACTCAAGTCTGCCGACACGTGGGTTGTTGTTGAAGAGTGCAGCCGCCGAGCCAACAGGGCATACTCCAAAATCGCCCGCTTGATTCCCCTGGTCGTTGATATCACCGACGACGAACGAAGCAAAGTGGAATCGAGATTGAAACGTCTTCAGGGAATGCTGGAAGCACTGTCGGCCATTGGCTCGACCCCGACCCCTGCCGAATATGAGATCGCTGCTCTTGCCCGCGCGGTATGGGAAGCAAGAGGTTGCGCAGAAGGTCTACCCGAAGAAGATTGGTTTCGGGCGGAGCGGGCATTGAAAGCGCAAAGTGAAACGAACGCAGCCTGTTTCGCGCGCTAGGGCCGCTTCGACTTCTCGATCTCCTGTTCGAGCAATCCGTAATGAATTATTAGGGTGAGGTTCAGGGTTTCGATCACTTCGCAGGCGTGCGTATCAAGGTTCAGATTGCTCTCCCGACCGAGAATGTTAAAGTACGGAGCCAAGCATCAGAGCGCCAGCGGTAATCAGCCGAAGGCAATCGCTACCGGGGACCAAAACTGCTAGTATCCGGAACCTGGAGCGGAGCGCATGTTAGCAAATGTTTGCACGCGGTGGCCTAAATTTACGGAAGTCTTTGAGAGTAAAAGAAAATGAATGGCGGGGACGACGGGGCTCGAACCCGCGACCTCCGACGTGACAGGCCGGCGTTCTAACCAACTGAACTACGTCCCCGCATTGCCAGATCGGCGTTCTCAGAATAGCACAGGGCTCCGCGCGGCCGCATCTTTTCAAGCCTGTTGTGCAGGGTTTTCTGCTATGCTAGCAACAGATGTTGTCCCTGCCTCCGCGCCCGCGGATGTCCGGTTTCGCGCAACGCTCCCGTACTCCCCTCGAATGAAGTCCAGCGTACAGATCAGCCGTGGCATTGAGTCCTTGTTTGGGACCCGTGATGAAAATATCCGCCTGATTGAATCGGGCCTCAGCGTCCGCACGCGTTTGCTGAACGATAGCCTGGAAATCGAGGGCGACGACGCCAATGTAGTCCGCGCCGCCGGAATTTTGGACGATTACGTGGCGCTCATGCAGAATGGCCATGTCTTTAATAACGGCGATCTCAACAGCTTCCTGCGCGTAGTCACCGCCGACCCCGATGCCAGTCTCCGCCGCTTGGTCGAGAGCGGCAAGCAGCGCAGCTTCGGCAAGAAAATCATCACGCCGAAGACCATGAACCAGCGCCGCTACTTCGACGCGATCGAGCATCACGACCTGGTTTTCGGAATCGGCCCCGCCGGCACCGGCAAGACGTATCTGG
>JALYIB010000036.1 GCA_030775965.1 Acidobacteriota bacterium
CCGTCAGCGAAAGCATTACGCTGCGGCCGGGGAGGAGGTTCAATTGGTCCAGTGGATTCGGCGCGAATGGCACCGCCGCGGTTGCTGCCGTAAAGGCAGTGACCCCTACCAGATTGTGGTTGTCGAAGAGATTGTTGACGCTCAATCCGAGCTTGCTTCCTCTAAGCAACGATGAATTCTTGATGGTGTAGTTAATATTCAAGTTGGTCAGATCGAATGGATTGATGGCGATCGCCTGATTGGCGGGCGTAGGAATGGCAAGACCGTTCACGACGTAATTGATGTTGCCGGTTCCGTCGTTATACATTTCCCCGACGCGCTTGTGGAAAATTCCCAAGTCCCAATTTTTCTGGTGCCAGGTGAGGCCCGCCACCTCGGTATTCTTGGGCGTGTTGGCGACCCACAGACCTCCGTTGGGGAAGTTGGGACCGGTTTGATACTTGGCGGAACCCACCGATCCATTGAGATACAGGCTGAATCCATGTCCGACGGCGATGGTGCTCTCGGCTTCCATCCCCTTGGTGTTCGAGGGGCCGGTGAGAGTGAAAACAGATTCCCCGGTGGCGGGGTCTAGATTGGACGTGTAGGGATTTTGAAAATGCACGTAGTACGCGTCCCAATCCAAAGTCCAGCGGTTGAATTTCAAAACCGAACCGGTCTGATAGGTTTTCGCTAAGGTGGGCTTCGGCGGGGTCAAAACGCTGCCCCCCGTCACGTCGAATACATTGCTGGGCGGAATGACGCTGCCTTCGGCAAACTCAGCGTACACGGACCAATTCCGCTGCACGCGGTAGCGCGCCGTGAGCGTTGGCAGCCAGTTGTTGTAGCCGATCGAGTGCGAAACAAAAGCCGCGCCACCGATGCAGGCAGCAGGGGCGCCTGTAGTGGAATTGGCCTTCACCAGCTTCCCGCCCAGACATCCCACAATCTTGCCGTTGTCCTGGTATTGATTGAGGGCCATGTCGTAGTGAGCGGCCTTAATGCCGGCAGTGATCGTCAGCTTACTGGTTGGTCTCCATTCATACTCGGCAAACGGATGGAAGGCTTGGGTTCTGAAATGCTCGTGGAAATTTCCCAAAGGCGTGTCGGCCCAGGTGATCACATTCGACGGGATCTGATAGCGATCAGTGTAGGACCAGTCGTACCACACACCGGTGCGGAAGATTCCCCATTTTGATTCCTTGCTCAACACCGCTGTGTCGCCAACATGGCGATAGCCGTTCAGTTTGTCAACGCCGCTGGGTGAGGCGGTACCGAAATTGAGGGTGGCGCCGTTCTGATAGTTTTGCTTGTTCCAATAGCGCGAGGTGTACGCCTTGTCGTCAAATCTCCAACCATCCCCGAAATCATGATTGAAGCCAATGTACTCGAAATCGGTCTGCACGTGATAGAAGTTGTAGCCGTAGTAGTAGGCGCTGGTGGGGTCGTTGTTCAGCAGGAAATTGTCGCCGAACGTCGCCACTTGCGCGCGCGTTGGATTGGTGGTGTTGGGAGTGTTGTTCCAATCGTCCAGTACGCCGCCAAACACAGAAATGGTGGTTCTGTCGGAAAGTTTGAACTGATATTTCATGGCCCCGGCTACACGCTTTTGGCTATTGTAGGTCTGGTACCCGTCGGACAGCATCTGGTGAATGTCGAGGAACAAACTGCTCTTGGAGCCCGGTCCGAACTGGCCGGAATCGTAATCCATTTCCAGCAGGCGCGTGTTAAAGGAACCGTAGGAGCCGGTCGCCCGGATATCCTGACTGCTTTGCACTTCCGGAGACAACAGATTGATCGATCCGCCGAAGTTTGTGGGCCCGAAGGTGGACGCTTCACCCGGGCTGCGATCGAAATCCGTTCCGCCCAGCCACGGCGTTGGAAAGTTCGCCCAGGAGTGATGCGTGGGACTATTGGTATCTTCAAACGGAATGCCATCGAAAGTCATGGAGTATTGGCCGTCCGAAAAGCCGCGGAAATAGGTTTTGCCTTGACCCAGGCCGACGCCATTAGGATTTAAGCTGAACGTACCGGGCGCGAGATTCACCACTTCGGCGAAGTCGGAGACCGGCGATATGAAATTCCGGATGAAATCGTTGGTGATTTCGGTTTTTGCGGAAGTCGCATCCAGCGTATTGCCGGCAGGAGCAACCTGCGCTGCGAGCGAAACCACTTCCGATACCGTCACGGACTGGTTCACGCTGCCGACGGCCAGCGCGATGGAGAGGTCTTCGGCGTTGCCGGCGGCCGAATCCACGCCGCTGCGGCGCGCCACTGCAAAGCCCGGCGCGGTAACTTCCACGGTGTATTTGCCGGTGGGCAATCCACTCGCCGAGAAATGGCCATCTTCGCCGGCTTTGACTTCGCGGACGACGTCACTCGACTCGTTCTTCAATGTGATGGCCGCATGGGGGACCGTCTTTCCGGCTTGATCTAATACGGTGCCGCCGATGGTTACGCCTCCATTGCCGGATTGCGCGAGCAGCAACCCCGAACACATGGCAAGAAAAACTATAGCTCTAGCGATACTCTTCACGTTTAACCTCTCCTATTGATGGGGAACTTTCGGGTAGCTTAACAGGCGGCCATTACAATTCCGTCAACTTGTCGTGAAGGTTGGATGAGTATGTGTAATTTTAAAATTGTGACAATCCCAAAACAATTCTTGACAGTCTAAAAAAATGGAGGACAATAGAATCCCATATGCGATGCTCCGTGTGCGATTCCCTGCAGCGCGAACACAGCCTGATGAATCAAATTGAAGCGACGACGGTGTTGCAAAAGCGCCATCGCTTGGTGCACCCGCTGCTACAGAGCGAAAATCCGGATCAAAATCCGGACCAGGTTTTAGACGAAATCGTTCTGTTCAGCCGCAAGCGCCAGGCGCAGATCGCTTTTCGCCTACAGCGGCATCAGGATCGCGTACACGCCGCCTAGGCCGCTGCCTGCGAGCTAAAATGTAGGGAGATGCTGCACCCGTTCCTGCTGCATAACGACGATATCCGCGACTCCGGCGAGCGCGGCCTTGCGCCCGGGCAGATAGGATTGCTCTCCGGCTGGGGCGTATTTTCGACGCTGCGGGTTTACGGCGGCGTGATGTTCGCCTTTGACCGGCATTGGCAACGGATGCGCGGCGATGCGGCGCGCATGCGAGTTCCCTTCCCCGCGCGGGCGGATTGGCTGGAGTCGCGTCTGTATCGCTTAATCGAAGCCAATCAGGTCTCGTCCAGCCAGCCTTTGAACGCGACGCTGCGCGTGGCTGTGGTACGCAATCGCGGAGGAATTTTTGAAGGGCCCGGCATCGCGCGTGATTTCGATGTGATCGCATTCACCGTCGACGGGGTGAAATGGCCGCGCAGCGTGAAGCTGGCCGTCGTGCCGGACGGGCGCCATGCCGCCAATGAGTTTTCCGGAACCAAATACATTTCCTGGGCCGAAAACCTGACCCGCTACGAGCGCGCTCACGAGCAAGGGCTGGACGAAGTGATCCTGCTCAATGAACGCGGCGAAATTTCCGAGTGCACTTCGGCCAATGTGTTTGTGGTGGATGCCGCGGACCGGGTGTGGACCCCGCCGCTCTCCGCCGGCTGCCTGGCGGGCGTCACGCGCGCGGTACTGCTGGAAGAGATGCGGGATCTGGACATCGCCATCGGCGAAAAGACTTTGTTCCCGGACGCATTGAAATCCGCGCGCGAGATATTTATTACTTCCACTACCCGCGAACTGCTGCCGGCCGCCGCCATCGAAGGCTGGGAGATTCCAGGGGGGCGCGCGGTTTGCGACCGCCTGCGCGAAGCTTTCTCGGCGCGCGTAAAGCATTCCGTCAGCCGCCACCCGAAACCGGTCTATAATTATTAACGCGACGGTAATTCACGCGACGGTCGGAGGACCAATGCAGTTGGCTTGTCCCAAATGCGGAGCGCGCGACGCTCGCGTAGCCCGCCGTAGAGGGTTGGGTGAGTGGCTCGGATCGCTGGCCGGCATTTATCCGCTGCGCTGCCGACGCTGCGAAACGCGCTGGCGAACCAGCACCTGGGAATCCGCCGCCTGGAAATACGCGCGCTGCCCCAAGTGCTATCGGCAGCAGCTTTCCACCTGGAGCGAGCAGCACTACGGCCCGCCCCGCTGGACTAGGC
>JALYIB010000037.1 GCA_030775965.1 Acidobacteriota bacterium
CAGCGCCACGCGCGTCAACCCGCCCGGCAACACCTTGATGTCCTTGCCGTAAAGAATGTAAGGCCGCAAGTCTACGTGCCTACCTTCAAAGTGATCGTCCACCAGCGTCGGCACGCGCGACAGCGCCAGCGTCGGCTGCGCAATATAGTTGCGCGGATTCGCCATGATCCGCCCCGCGAATTCCTGCCGCTGCTCTGCCGTCGAATGCGGACCCACTAACATTCCGTACCCGCCCGCTTCATTCGCCGACTTCACCACCAGCTTGTCCAGATTCTGCAGGACATGCTGACGGTCTTTTTCACGCCAGCATAAAAACGTCGGAACGTTGTAGAGAATCGCGTCCTCACCCAGGTAGTAGCGAATCATATCCGGAACGTAAGCGTAAACCACTTTATCGTCGGCCACGCCGTTCCCGGGAGCATTCGCCAGCGCGACCTTCCCGGCGCGATAAGCGTCCACCAGACCCGGCACGCCCAACAAAGAATCCTTGCGGAACGCCAGCGGGTCCATAAAGTCGTCATCGATGCGCCGGTAAATGACATCGACCTTGCGCAGGCCTTTCGTAGTGCGCATCCAGACGATGTCATCCTGCACCACCAGATCGCGACCCTCCACCAACTGAATGCCCATCTGCTGCGCCAGAAAACTGTGCTCGAAGTAAGCCGAGTTATACATCCCCGGCGTCAACAGCACCACACTCGGTTTGTCAGCCGCTCCTGGAGGCGCAATCGACTCCAGCATCTCTAAAAGGTTGCTGGGATAATCGTCCACCGGCCGCACCCGCGAACCCTCAAACACTTGCGGGAACGTCCGCTTCATCAGATCGCGATTTTCGAGCACATAGGAAACGCCCGAAGGCACCCGCAAATTGTCTTCTAAGACGTAAATGTTCCCATCGCCATGCCGCACCAGATCGGTGCCCGTAATATGACACCAAATCCCCCGCGGCGGGTTGATCCCGGCACACTGCGGCCGGTAAAAGGTAGCCGAATAGATCACTTCCTCGGGAATGATCTTGTCCTTCAAGATCTTTTGATCGTGATAGATATCGTCGATGAATTCATTTAACGCGCGAATGCGCTGTTTGAGCCCGCGCTCCATCCAAGCCCACTCCTCGGCGCGCACAATCCGCGGGATCAAGTCGAAAGGAAAAATGCGCTCCGCCCCCGCCGAGTCGCCATAGACGTTGAAGGTGATGCCCATCTGCAGCAGCAGCCGCTCAGCCGCCTGCTGGCAGCGGATCAGTTGTCCGTCCTCCAACGATTCGATGGTGTCCAGCAGCAGCCGTGCTTCTTGCCGCACCACGCCGTCGGCGTCGAACATCTCATCCTGGAACCCTTGTGTTTGATACGAACCGAACCGCACTCAGGACCTCCCTTTTCGCGGTGCGCTGTTTGACGCAGCGCGGACAGAACAGGGTCCTACCGTCCTCTGGGACTGGAGTTTACATTATAACTGACACCATGTAGCTTTGCCGTCACAAGCTCTCTCACCGTTGCATTTTCCCGCTAATTCAACCGCTTCGCGTTTTGTCTTCCCGTTAACTGGGAACGCCGGCGTACAAACTGCAAACGAGAGAGGAAAGGGCAGGAGGCATTGCCGTTTCAGTTGGACACTTTTCTAAGACCCGCAACGGCGTCGGTGTTGCTGCGTCGAGCGGGCCAAATCAACCAGCAGCCGCCCGTTTCCTTCTCGACTCCGCTACGCTGCTTGCGAGAGCAACCCAGCACGAGACGGTCAGAAAACTGTAGCGAGAATCACCGCGGTGTTTTTCGAGATAGCCGGCGTGCATCCGTGTTAAGCTAGGTTTTTCGCGCGCACGTCTCCCGCCCGACCCCGTCAGTCATCTAACCAAATCTGACGTGTATGCTCGAACTCGCTCAATATCTCGACCTCAAACTAGCCGCGCTCGGCCAGCCCACCACCGGCGCCGAGTCCGCCCTCTTGAAAACCGTCGGCCCCTTGCTGCGCAGTCATCGCCAAAAAGATCAGCTTCTGGGCCAATATTTATGCCCCGCCGACCTCCGCATTCAAGCTTTTCTCGACGCCTACTTGCAGGGCGGCGCGCCGCTACTTCCTGCGGACACTTTCATTCTGGATCGACCAGGCCTGGCGCGGCTGATGTCGCTCCCCCCCCACCAAGGCACGTTTTCGTCTCCCAATCTGCGCTCTTATCGCGTCGCCCAAGGCGTCCTCCACAACCCCGCGAGTGACCGCCGCACCACGCAAGGAGTTTTCCACATCGCCGAAGGCGGTTTTCCCGTTCCCGCCGACAAGCAAGGCGTTCCCGTGCAAACCTTCGCCGCTTTATTGAAGGCTGCAGTCGAACCTCCGCCCGAAGTGATGACGCTTCCCTACACGTCGGGCCAGACCGACCAAGCCCGCCTCTTTGTGTCTCTGTTACTGCGGCCCTTGGTTTGCCCCGCCACCGGAACCGACCCCGCAAAGACCATGGAGATCCGCTTCTTCGCCCCCGCCAGCCTGGTCAGCAATCTCGATTTCGTCGAGTCCATCTTCGGCAACGCCGGCGACCCGCATCTTCCCGAAAACGACGCGGCCCTCGACCCCGCCCATTGGACCGGCCACACCGGTTGCGTTATCATCGCCCCTCACATCGTGGGACTGAAGAAGGTTGCGCTGGGACTGCCACGCGCGGCGGACGCTACCGAACGGCAAAAACGCGACGGCATGTGTTGGAGCGATCCTGACGAAATCTACAACGGCGGCAATGCCTTCAAAATCTGCGCCCGCGACCGCCGCGGAGTGATGGTAACTATCATCGCCGACAACTACTACGGTTACTGCAAGAAAGAAGTCAAAACTCAAATCAGCTTCGCCGCGAATTTATTCGGGCTCGCGGAAGAAGAACACGCCGGCGGCGCCATGGCGTCGGCCGCCTATGTTTTAGGGCACGACTTCGACCCCAGCCGCACCATCAGCCTCAAGAAGACCTCATTTGAAGACGCCATGAGCACGCTCGGCGATATGGTCCAAGTCCATCCCGGACGCCACGCCACCGACCGCCGCTATCCCAACATCATCTACGTTCCGGAAAACGCCTTCTTCCAACTCCGCGAAGGACGCGTAAGTTGGGATGGCCACGAATTGACCCTGAGCAAGGACGCAACCTACGTGCTCCCCTCCGGCTTCCGCGTGCGTTTAGAAAAACATTTCGCCGGAACTTCCTGGCGCTTAGTCGGCACGCGCCCCCGCGGTACGCTGTGCCACAAACCCTGCACCGTGTCGGGCGGCGGCAAATCGGAAATCTCCAAATCCATCGCCAACGCGCTGCTACAAGGCCCCGTCTTCGTGCGCGATTACCACCGCGACATGGATCAAGTAGCCGAAATTCTAAAGATGGATTGCTCCACGATTTTCGAGGACCAATCCGCCGACCCCCGCAAGCGCCGTCCCATCCTCAGCTCCGAACGCTCGCTCGGCTCCGTCATCCAACTCCTGACGCCCTCGCCCGCCTACACCGCCGAGTACAACGATTGGCTTCGCCAACTCCCGCAGACCACGCGCCAACTCGTATTCACCGTGAAGCGTTATTACCGTCCCGAGTGGGGCGACGATTGGCGCGAACACTTCACCGTCGACCGCATCAATGGCTACCTGGCCCATGAACTCAAGTTCGATAATCAAAAATTAGTCAGCAATTACCTGCGTGTCGGCTACGATCCCGATGGCTCCTGGCGCATATCAAAGCTTCGCCCCGACTTCTATCCCGCCGATAAAGTGCAATTCGAAGACGACATCACCGCCTCCGTCGTGCTCCCGCGCGAGAGCCTGAACGACCTCGATCCCGAATACGCCAACCCCAGCGTCAAACTAGTCGCCAACTGCGAGATGCTCCTGTTCCAGCGCCCCGACGACGCCATCCATCGCGGCGCCGACCGCCAAGCCGAAACCGACATAGCCAGCCCCGATACGTTTCTCTCCAACTACGAACCGATCTCGACCGCGACAGCCCAAAGCATGGTCGATCACGTAGTCGAATTCGATCGTTACACAGAGCCCATGAAGCGCCTGTTCGAAGACTTCGTGGCCAACGGCAATGGCGGCTACGTAGTTTCCTCGGCCGACCCGCGCATCGTCAACGGCAAGCCTTCCGGCAACCCGCGCTACCTGCAGAAGCGCCCGGATCTAGCCGCCCCGCGCGAATCATATTTAACTGAAATCGCCGCGCGCCTGGAACGCGGAGTCCCCGCCGCGCACCCCGTGCATTTCCCTGTGAACGCCGTGCTAGCAGGACGCCGAAATAATCCGCCCGATCTAAAGCTAGGCCTGCCGCCGCTAGCTGTCTACGGCCCCATTCACTTTCAAGAGCTCCCTGAGCTCTTCATGGAGTTCATCTCCAGCCTTACCGGCAAATCGCCATCGATGGTGGGCTTCGGTAGCGAAGGCGCACTCACCAAAGGCCCTTTCAATGCGTTGTGGCCGGTGGTCGATCTCAACAATGCGCTGGTCTCCTCGATCCTTACCGGATACGCTGGCTTCACGACGTCGGCCGGATACGTCGGCCCCGATTACCGCGTCGATCACGACGTCAGCCTGCTGGTTCCCGAAATCTGGTGCCGCATGCGAGTAGCCGAACGCGATCCCAAATTTTTGATCGACCAGGGGTTCCTGGAGCGAATAGACGACGTGGAACTCAACGGCCGGAAGGTCCTCGCGAGCCGCCTGGGCTACCGCATCACGGCGCTCTTCGTAGACCGCTTCCTAGGACGCATCTTTGAAACTCCCGGCTCGGTGTTCCCCAAGGAGCTCCTGCGCCCCGAACTCCAGGGCCTGGATGTCTACGCCGCCGGTGTCGACGCCATCGTCGAAACCCAGCAGCGAGTGGCCTTAAACTACTTCGAAGACGGCAGCGTCGCCGCCGCCTGCCCGCCCTTGAAAGCCCTGCTCCACATCATGGCCGGCGGTAACTACCAAGGGCAGGGAATCGACCACCCCGAATTCCGGGCGCTCTTCGAACGCGAAAGCATGCTCGCCAGCGACTGGTACCGCGAGCGCCTCACCGTCAAACAATCTCGCGACATCGCCCTATGGAAGCACCACGCCGCCGCGCTCGCTAAGTTTCGCGACAGCCCAGCCGACTACGGTCGTGACATCGATGTGGATAAACGCTTGGCGCTGGTCGACCGCCAATTAACGCGGGTCAGCGCTCCGGCCTACCTGGAAGAACTTCGCGGCACCATTGGCGCCGACCCGTTTCATGGCCAATAACGTGCAGTGAAAGGAACTAGTATGCAAATTCGCGTCGGCTACGAAATCGTCTACCAGTGTCCCCGCGAGACGCCTATGATCCTGATGGTGCATATCC
>JALYIB010000038.1 GCA_030775965.1 Acidobacteriota bacterium
CACTATCTGGAATCCCTGCCCCCCGGCGCCACGCTGGTGAAATCCGCGTCCTATCTGATGCACAAAAAATATTTCTCCACCGTGCGCGGCATCATTCTGGCCCACAGCAACCTGGTGATCGAAGACGACTCCGGCATCCCCTATCACTACTTTTTCGAACCTCCCATGTGGGACGTCCACTTGTTCGGCGCCTACGACGAACCCATAAGTCTGTTTAAGTCCGGACTACAGGACGACCTCAAAGCCGCCTACGACGCCCGCACCGGCGTCGACCCGCTGGACTTCGGCATCGGCTACAAGTGGCAGCAGAACCAATCCAACTTGCTGCTGGCGATTCGCAAGAAGTAGCACGCCCGCGCGTTAAACTGGTTTTATGGCAGATTCCACTACCCCGGCCGCCGGCCGCACCGTCTTTTGCGTGAAGTTGCAGAAGGAAGCCCCCGGCCTCGACGAAGTCCCCTTCGACGGACACCCGCTAGGCCAACGCATCTACGAAAACGTTTCCAAAGAAGCCTGGAAGGGTTGGGTGGAACACATGAAGATGATCATGAACGAATACCGCCTGAACTTGGGCCAGCCCGAAGCGCAGGAATTTCTGCTCAAGCAAATGGAAGAATACTTTTTCGGCAAAGGCTCCGATCTGCCGCCGGAATTCAAACCGGAAGGCCACTACTAGGTTCTTTCGACCTGATATTCAAACGCACGGATGCCCTCGATATTCACCCACGCGGTGGCAGGTGCATGCTTGGCGCAAGTGTTGGCTCCCGCGTCGCATCGCCGTGCGCTTACTTATGTGGCTGCCGCCACCGCCATGCTGCCGGACGCGGACGTTATCGGCCTTCATTTTGGAATTCGTTATGGCGACCTGCTGGGTCATCGTGGCTTAACCCATTCGCTCCTGTTTGCATGTTTGGTCGCCCTGATCGCCATTATTCCATTCTGGGCCGGCACTGGCGTATCGGAGCGATTCAGAATTGCGCTGTGCATAGCGGTTGTTACGGCATCGCATGGAATCCTCGACGCCTTCACCAATGGCGGACTCGGCGTGGCCTTCTTTGCGCCCTTTGACAAGACCCGTTACTTCTTCCCCGTAACGCCGATTGAAGTTGCGCCGCTGAGCGCGCGGACCTTCTTCTCGGAGCGGGGACTGTCCGTTTTCTCAAGCGAGTTGGTGTGGGTCTGGTGTCCTGCACTGTTGGTCGCTGCAACAGCAATTGTGTTCCGGAAGCGCTACTCCCCCGTCGCCGCCGACTAGCTCGCGGTCCGTTTAACCAGGCGTTCTTCCCGCTTACGCAGAGCCGGCGAAGCCTCGATTGCGATCGCCCCGCGCGTCAATTCCAACGCCCGCGCGTAATCTTTCGCGCGATGCTCGTAGTGTTTCGCGAGCTCTTCCATCGCACGCACACGATAGGGATTGCGGCACGCCGCCAGGTCGTTCCACACCGCCAGCGCCGCGTCTTCGCAGCCCAGCTTGCGCTCCAGCGCCGCAATATCCCACAGCGTGCGGAACAGGATTTCGTCAGGCAGCCCCGCGTCGACAGCGCGCCGGAACAGCGTGCGCGCCTGCTCCCTCTCCCCCGCCTCGCGCAGCCAGCGTGCAATCCCCGCCATCTCTGACCCATGCCGCAGCGGAGCGCTGGCCGGATCCTTGAACGCATACGGCACAATAGCCGTTAGACACGCCAGGGTTAATATATCGATCGAATTGTGATGAAACACCGGCAGCAGCCGAGCCATCTCTCCGCTGCGCACGTAATCGAAATAGATGTAAGGGATCATCGCGCCCGGCACGTCGCCCTGCCGCTCAAAGCCCAGGATCTGCTGCTCGAGCTGTATCAAGCGGCAGCTATCGAAGCGCAATTTCCACAGGCGGCGCGCGCCGTAGAGCAGATCCAGATGCGCCAGGCGTGACAGCGGCGAGCGCGCGCGGTTCAGCCGGTAGCGGGTTTCGAGCAGCGGCTGATCGAAGGTGCGCCCGTTATAAGTGATCAGCACGCGAAACGGCTCCAGGTGCCGCGTGAGCGCATCCAGTTGGCTCGCTTCCTCGCCGTGATCCCGCATGAAAAACTGGCGCACGCGGAAACCGTCGGGCGTGATGCGCCCCACGCCGACTAAGAACGCCGCGGTACCGGTGCCTCCCGCCAAGCCTGTCGTTTCGGTGTCGAGAAACGCCCACTGCTGCGGCGGCACATCGCGCACCGCGCCATT
>JALYIB010000039.1 GCA_030775965.1 Acidobacteriota bacterium
TGACATTAGGGAGGGCGCTTCCCGGCGTGCGAGGCCTCCCGCGCAGCACACCCCGCGCATGGCTTTCCCTCGGACTTGGATCCCTTGGCACTGGTTGGTTAATTTCGATCCCCGTGTCGTACATGGGGCTTAGCCAGACGTGGGGCTTTCGCAGAGAACGCGCCTTTTGCTCGAGTGCTGGCTTCCTTGCGCACAAAAATCTTGAGGAGCGCCGATTCGGTTCTCCGGACAGCGCGCGCCGCCGAGGGGGGACGGTTGCGGTGTCGGCCCTGCAGGGTTCAAAATGGTGGCGATGAAGCCCTGTACGCTCTTATTGCTGGTAGTTGGATGCTGGGGGATTTCGGCTCAGACCCCCCAGGACTACCAACGCGGACAAACGAAAGAGTTGCTACAACTGATGGCGCGAGCCAGTGGCGGCGAAGCCGCAGCGCAATATGCACTGGGTCTGCGCTATGGCGCCGGCACAGGCGTACCTAAAGACTTCGCGGAAGAAGCAGGCTGGGTGCGCAAGGCGGCCGAGCAGGGGCTGGTCCAGGCGCAATACATGCTCGGCCTGATGTACGCCAACGGACAAGGCGTGATGAAGGACGCAGCGGAAGCTGCCAAGTGGGTGGCCAAGGCCGCAGAAGGCGGGGACCCGGCGGCGCAGACGACCATGGGGGTCATCTATGAATCCGGGCAAGGGATGCCGCAGGACGACGCCGAAGCTGCCAAGTGGTATAAGAAAGCCATCGAAACCTACCGCAAGGCTGCCGATGACGGGGATCCATCGGCCGCCACGGCCCTGGGTAACATGTACGCGCGCGGGCAAGGAGTGACCGGGGATTATAGTGAGGCGGCGGGTTGGTGGCGCAAGGCGGCCGATACCGGATACGCGGGCGCCGAATACAACCTCGGGCTGGCATACGCGCAAGGGCGCGGCGTACCGGAGGATCCTGTGCAGGCGTACTTGTGGCTCAGTCTTTCCGCAGCCAGCTCCGGGGAAGGTCAACAGCGGCGAGCCAAGTCCCGCGATGACCTGGCCAGTAAATTAACCGCCGATCAGCTGGCCGAGGCTAGGCGCCTGGTGACGGAGTGGAAGCCGAAGGCGACGCAGCCGCCGCCGCCCGCTGAAGTGAAATGATCCAGCGAGTTGTGATCGGCGCGATCGATCACGTTTCCGTGGGATAGCTACTTTGCTGACCTATGCGCTCGAGGGCGCGAACCACCGAGCAGCGAGTGCTACAGTGAGGTCGGGTGAGAGTGGCCGTATTTAGCTTCGCGGTCTTCTGCTGTTTGGGCGTCGGTCTAGCCGAGCCGGGGCCGCAGCCGCCTTGCGGAGCAGAATCTACGCCGGCTTATCCGGACCTGGAACATTCACCCGCCTTCAAAGTTTGGGATCGCGGTAGCGGCAGCCGGGAATGGATGCCGCCGGGGTGCTTGGGATGGTCGGCAACGGGCTTTGTGACGCTGGTGACCACGGTAGCGCGTTTTCGATATTCCGGCGGCGTGCACGATTTACTGGGCCGCGTGGGTGCGATTTCGCAGCTTATGGGCATACGTTATTGGTCGACCACGCGCCAGCACTGGGCGCCGCTGATCGTAAGCGCTGCGGCTCTAGCAGGGCCGGAGGGCGCGCATCATCGCCAGGATTTTTCACTGCCCGAACTTGCGCAGGGCAGTACGCTCTATTACCAGCAAAGCGATACCACGTCCGGCAAAGCCACTTACCAGTTGCGCATCGTGAGCGTGTCGCCCGACCGCCTGATTTTCGAGACCGAAAATATAACGGCGATGCGTTATCTGCTGGTGCCTATTTTTCCGCCCCACGAATTTCAGGCCATTTATTTTTTGGAGCGGGAATCGCCTGAGGTCTGGCGATACTACAGTCTGGGGCGAACGGGGAAGGACGCGAGTGGGCTCGCGGCAGGGCACGACGCGTCGACGATCAACCGCGCGATGGCATTTTTCCGCTACTTAGTTGGTATCCCGACAGATCAAGAGCCGCCGGCGGCGCGCTGATCTTAATGGTGCGGGATGGCGGATAGGTTGGGAAAAAGGGACCGCCCCGGCTTCCGGCCAGTGCTTTGTTATTCGATTCAATTGGTAACTTCTACTTTGTCGGCCCCATAAACGACCGCGTTAGATGCATCGATGCAAGGACGCAGGCCTCCGTCCGCTCCCTGTGAAAGTAGAGCTAACGATGACGCAATCAAAAGCACGAGGAGGTTGGTTCGGTTGCTCACGAGGGTCTATTTGAGCGCGGGCGCCGTTTCACTTCGACGGTTTGCCGACTATACGGCCAGGGCCGCATTCTCAAGCCACGCGCGGTTCCGGCTGACGATTCCAGCCCGCTCACTCCACTCGCTATAATTGGCCATCTTGGCGACGATCGAATGAAGGTTAGCGAGGATGATTTCAAGCGGCGAGGCAACAAACGGATTGAGTTAAGAATAAACGTCCGGTCGCTCCGACAAACACCCCGGCCCTCGTGCGATTAGTTGAAACGGTGTCGAGGGAAACAGCCGTTCGCGCAATTGAGTAAAGAGATTTTCCGCCACCGGTCACCGGGAATCCGAGATGGCAAAAGGTATCAGAAACGCGCATAGCCGTCCGAGCATGTCATAGTGACCCCTCAGCTGTAAACTGGCGATTCGGCTTCCTGCGTTCATTTCAGAGAAGAAGCCTATGGCGCCGTGCCCTAGTCTCGGTTCCGACCAGGAATCCACGGGCTGGTCTTGAATCGAGAGTGCAAACTGACTGCCTTGCACATCCAGGCGTACCCGATAGACGGTGTCCGCCTGGGCCCTCATCAGCAGTGGTGTCGTGACGCGCTTCTGGGGTATTCCATGAATCACGGCATAGCGGGTCACCCCGATCAGCGGCAACGGACCCGGTTTCAACACCACTAGCCGGACGGCGTAGTAATTGTTGAAATCGGCTGCACGCACAACCCAACTCAGATTTTTTTGGTCGATCGTCCCAAGAAATTGCATCTGATAATCGACCATACCGAGGGATGGGCGGTAAAGAGCGAGTGCTCCTGGACGCACGAAGGCGGAGGCGTCCGCAGTCCAG
>JALYIB010000040.1 GCA_030775965.1 Acidobacteriota bacterium
CCTCATCCGCGGCTGGCGCCCGCTTGCGCGCCTGATCCGCCGCCAAGGTCACGATGGCGTTCACTTGCGGGTTCAGGCGCGCGATTTGCGCTAAGTGCCCCTCCAGCACTTCGCGCGCGGAACGCTCCTTGCGACGCATGCGCTCGACCGGTTCACCAGCAGCAGGCACATGATATTATAGGCGTCCAGGAGCTTACTCTATGGCTTTCAAGCTGACGGTAAACGGGAAGACGGTCACGGCTGACGTACCCGCAGATATGCCCTTGTTGTGGGTGCTCCGGGATGTTCTGAACTACAAGGGCACCAAGTTCGGCTGCGGAGCCGGCTTGTGCGGAGCTTGCACGGTGCACGTCGGTGGCAAGCCGGTACGGTCGTGCCAGACGCTGGTGGGCAAGGTCAGCGATGCGGTGACCACCATTGAAGGGCTTTCGCCCGACGGTTCGCATCCCGTGCAGCAGGCCTGGATGGAGCTTGACGTTCCGCAGTGCGGCTATTGCCAGGCGGGACAAATGATGTCGGCCTCGGCGCTGCTCGCGGTGAACGCGAAGCCCACGGACGCCGATATCGACCGTGCCATGAACGGGAATATTTGCCGTTGCGGAACGTACTTACGCATCCGCGCCGCGATCCACAAGGCGGCGTCGATTGCGTCGACGGGCAACACCGACAAAAAGCCGGTGACGACCGCGCAGTTAGCGCAGTAGGAGGCGATTATGAAATCCAACGCTCTCAAAAATAACGGTCTCACCACTACCAGCCGCCGCTCTTTCCTCCGTCTGACTGCCATTGCCGGCGGAGGCGTGATGCTCGCATTCTACGGGAAACCGGAGGAGGCTCTGGCCCAAGCACCGGCAGCTCAGCCGCCCGCGCCGCTGTCGCCCAACGCGTTCATCAAAGTCGCGGCGGACGGCATGGTAACGATCATGGCCAAGAACCCGGAAATCGGCCAGGGCATCAAGACTTCGCTGCCCATGATCATCGCCGACGAGTTGGATGTCGATTGGAAAGACGTCCGCTTAGTGCAGGCCGACCTCGATTCCGTGAAGTACGGCCCTCAAGTGGCTGGCGGCAGCACCGCGCTGCCCACCAATTGGGACCCGCTGCGCTTGGTGGGCGCTACCGGGCGCGCGATGTTCGTTACCGCCGCGGCGCAGACCTGGAACGTTCCTGAATCCGAGCTGACCACCGGCTCCGGCAAAGTGATGCACAAGGCCTCGAACCGGACCGCCGGTTACGGCGCGCTGGCCGCGAAAGTCGCCACTCTCCCGGTGCCTGACGCCAAGACCGTCAAGGTTAAAGACGCAAAAGATTACAAGATCATCGGCCAGCCGCTGCACGCTTACGACAATCCGTTCGTCGTCACCGGCAAGCCGGTTTATTCAATCGATTTCACCGTGCCCAACATGCTGTGGGCCATGTACGAGAAGTGCCCGGTCTACGCCGGTAAGGCGACCAGCGCCAATCTGGATGAGATCGAGGCCATGCCTGGAATCAAGCATGCCTTCATCGTTGAAGGCACCACCCTGCTTACCGGCCTGATGCCGGGGGTGGCTATCGTGGGCGATAGCTGGTGGCAGGTGAAAGTGGCGCGGCAGAAGCTGAAGGTGGTTTGGGATGAAGGCGCCACTGTTTCGCAGAGCAGTGCGGGGTATCTGGCGCGCGCCAACGAGCTCGGGCCGCAAGCGGCCGCGTTCGACATGCGCGTCGACGGCGACGCGGACAGCGCGCTGAAAGGCGCCGCGAAAGTGGTGGAAGCGT
Source organism: Acidobacteriota bacterium (assembly GCA_030775965.1). Classification (GTDB taxonomy): domain Bacteria; phylum Acidobacteriota; class Terriglobia; order Bryobacterales; family Bryobacteraceae; genus Palsa-187. Next base: position 1,759 of record JALYIB010000040.1, read on the forward strand.
CGTACGCTTATCCGTTCTTGTCGCACGCACCGCTCGAACCGGAAAATTGCATCGCTAAGTGGGACAACGGCAAGCTAGAATTGTGGGCTCCTTCGCAGACTCCCATGGCGGGCCGCGCGCAAGTCGCTCAGGTATTCGGTATTGCGCCGGAAAATATCACCTGGCATCTGATGAAAATCGGCGGTGGTTTTGGACGCCGCCTGACCAACGATTACGCGCTCGAGGCCACGGCCATCGCCAAAGAAGTGGGTCAACCGGTGAAGCTCCTGTGGACTCGCGAAGACGATATGACGCACGATCACTATCGTCCAGCCGGTTTCCATTATCTGAAGGCGGGCGTGGATGCCGGCGGCAAGATGACGGCCTGGCAGAATCACTTCGTCAGCTTCGGCGAGGGCCAGAAGTTCGCTAATGCCTCCGAGATTTCGCCTAACGAGTTCCCGGCGGGTTTTGTGCCGAACTTTAAGTTTCAAGCTTCGACAATGCCGATCGGTGTGCCGACCTTCGCGATGCGCGCTCCTCGCAGCAACGCGTTCTGCTTCGTCTTCCAGTCCTTCATCGACGAATGCGCGCACGCCGCCGGTAAGGACCCCATCGAGTTCCGCCTGGGGATGCTCGCGAACACCAAGATCATGAACCCCAAGCCGGGTCCGGTGCCCAACGGTTTCGAATTCGACGCCGCGCGCATGCGGGGCGTAGTGGAGGCGGTTCGCGATCTCTCGGGCTGGGGCAAGAAGACCCTGCCCAAGGGCCGCGCCATGGGTACCGCGTTCCAATTCAGCCATCGCGGTTACTTCGCGCATGTGGTCGATCTAAGCGTCGACGCCAACAGCAAAGTGAAGGTTCACAAAGTCTGGGTCTGCGGCGATATCGGCAGCCAGATCGTCAACCCCAGCGCCGCGGAAAACATGTGCCAGGGCGCCGTAATCGAGGGCATGAGCCACGCCATGGCCTGGGAAATCACCATCGACAAGGGCCGTGCGATGCAGACCAATTTCCACCAGTACCAGCCCACGCGGCTGATGCAAGCGCCGCCGGAAATCGAAGTGCACTTCGTGAAAACCAATAATTCGCCCACGGGTCTGGGCGAGCCGGCCATGCCGCCGGTGGCTCCCGCCATCGCGAACGCGATCTTCACGGTGACCGGCAAGCGGATTCGCACGCTGCCGCTGTCGAAGAGCGGATTTAGCTGGGCCTAAACCCGGCAGGCAGGACGCGCTATCCACATGCGCGCCTTGAGTGAATGCGGTGGAGGATCGCGCTTCAACTTCAACACAGGCGCGCCACGTGCGCACCGTTCGCTCCGCCTTCCCGCATAATAGCGGTTACATGCGGACCTTGCGATTAACCCTCGAATACGACGGCTCTAAATTCTCCGGCTGGCAAGCGCAGATCAACGCCCGCAGCGTCCAAGGCGACCTGCAGCGCGCCGCCGACGAACTCTTCGGCGTAGAAGTCGACCTGCAAGGCGCCGGGCGTACCGACGCTGGCGTACACGCCGTCGGCCAGGTAGCGCATATTAAGGTACGTAAATTGCGAGACGACTTGCCTCCCGTCCGTATTCTGCGTGAGTTAAACGATCGCCTGCCTTCTTCCATCGCGGTGCTCGAATGCGTCGAAACCGCGCCGGCGTTTCACGCCCGTCACGACGCCGTCTCGCGCGCCTATTTTTACCAGATCTCGACGCGCAAGACTGCGCTCTCCAAGCGCTTTGTGTGGTGGATCAAGCAACCGCTGGACGTCGCCAGCATGCAGACCGCAGCGGCGCTGATCCCGGGCCGCCATAACTTCGTCTGCTTCCGCGCGGCGGACCCGTCGCGTCCGGGCGAATCCACCACGGTGGTAGTAACTTCGGCCGAAGTAGGCGTCGACGACAACTTAATCGTCTTCCGTATCGAGGCCTCCCACTTCGTCTGGAAAATGGTGCGCCGCCTGACAGGCACGCTGGTGAAAGTAGGACTCGGCGAAGTGACTCTAGAAGAGTTTGCCAGTCTGCTGACCGGCCGCAAGAACCCCAAGCTGGACGTCGCCGCGTGGACCGCGCCTGCCTCGGGCCTATTTCTGGAAGCAGTGCGCTATTAACGGAGTGCCGCGCGCAGATCGCCCAGTAGACTTAGGATTTCCTTCTCGTAGGTGTCTTTGCTCACCAACCCCGTATGCGTGAATGCGATTCGGCCGTCCTGGTCAATGATGAAGGTAGTGGGCAGCGAATCCACATCCCCATAGGATTTGGAAACAGAATCGTTGCCCACCACCACCGTGTAGTCGATCTTTTTCTCCGCCAGGTAGGGTTTGACGGATTTCCATCCATCATCGTCGAGCGACACACCCACCACGGCCAGTCCCCGGTCCTTATACGTCTTGTTGAATTCGATGAACCAGGGGATTTCCACCTTGCAGGGCCCGCACCAAGTGGCCCAGAAGTTGAGCAACACCACCTTGCCCTTATAATCCGCCAGCGCAACTTTCGCGCCGCGGGCGTCGGCTAAGGTGAAGTTCGCCGCCACTTTCCGGTCGAGATGCTGCTGCGCTTTCGGCGCGGGCGAACAGCCCACCACCAACCCGCTGATCAGCAGCAGGCTGGTCCATAGAGCACGTGCAATTTGAGTCGGCAAGGAGGATGCTCCGCCAGTTACTTCTTCATTGTGATATTGGAAACCATGATGGTATCGCCCTTCATGTCCCCTGTGAGTTGCACCGTGTGGCCCGCATGAACCTGCAGGAGAGGCGAATCCTGGTTGGAGATTTTGTACACCTTCCCGTCGCTGACGAAAACAAATTTGCCGCCGCCCTTGACGCAAGCGAGCGTGCAATCGCGATCCGTCAATCCGGCATGCGCGGAAGTCATCTTCGCGTGACTCGCGCCACAGTTGCTGTCGCTAACCTGGCCCATCCAGGTCCCATCGGCCGCCGCCGCAAACGACGCGAACGCAGCCAACAAGCCCAGACAACACAGACTTTTCAAGACCTTGTTCATGGGAGAACTCCTTTTAGCACCCAACCTAAGGGAGCCGATTTCACTTTACACCATCCCTCTCCGCACGGTACCCTCACTGGTATTCTGATGGCCCCATGTGATAAAACGGGCTGTAAGGAGCAACCCTTTCATGAAAGCCTTCTATCGGATTCTGAGCGTCCTCTGCCTGCTAGCCGGCCTAACCTCCGTCTCTTCCGCCGCCCAAGTGACGGGCATCTTGATGGATAAGATGTGTTCCGCGTCAGCCGTGAAACAAGGGCAGGCGTTCGCAACCAAGCACGATACCAAGTGCGCGCTGGACCCTGATTGCCAGAAGACCGGATATGGCGTCTTCACCGCCGACAATAAGTTTATCGCCCTCGATGCCGCCGGTAACGCCAAAGCCGCCGCCGCGCTGAAGGCCACCAAGAAGGCCGATAACCTGAAAGTCACCGTCGAAGGCGAAGTCACCGGAGACACCATTAAAG
>JALYIB010000041.1 GCA_030775965.1 Acidobacteriota bacterium
AGTTACGGGAGCCACCGGCACCGTAGGCTCCGGCGTCCTCAGAGGACTGTCCGGCGTGCAAGTCCGGGCAGCCGTGCGCGATAAGAAAAAAGCGGCCGCACGAGCAGATCCCGGGGTTGAATAAGTATGGTTCAATTACACAAAACCCGAAAGCTTGCGCCCAGGCTGCCGCCGCGTCGACGCCATCTTCATGGTGCCCCCGTTCTCGTCCGACGGCGTCGCGCAATCCCTGGAATTCCTGAGCGCCGCCCGCGATTCCGGCGTGAAACATGTAGTCAAGCTTAATCCACAGCCTGAGCGGTACGCAGGCCGCTCGAAAGTTTAGTGGAGCTTCTCGTACATCTGCTCGCCAGCAGTCACCGCGAGCGGCAGCCGGTTCTGCGGCGGCGGCAATGGACAAGTAGCAAAGTTAGTAAACACGCAAGGCGGATTCTCCGCCCGGTTGAAATCGATCTCCACCGTCCCCGCCCGCTTCACCCCATCTTTAGGCAGTGCCGCATACAGAAATCGTGACGCGCCATAAGTAGTCTTCCCGCTAGTCTGATCCCGCATCACAAACCACAGTTCGTTATCATCCACCACCGGCTCCAGCCGATACTCTTTCCCGCCACGCTCGAAGGTCACGTACCCCGGACTCTCGTCCGTTTCCTTCACCCCCACCGCCGTATCGAACGTCACCGGGTGCGGCTTGTCCCAAGGCACGAACTTCGCCTGCACCCTCCACGACACATCCGGCGGATACCACTTCAGCCCCGTAAACTCCCGCCGCGCCGCACTGTCGTTATCCTTAATCCGCACGCCCAGCTTGTCCTCACGCTTGATGATGAAAAACTTCACGCGCCCGATCGCCAGCCTGTCGTAGTGCGCGTCCACATCCGGATTCAGATCGCGATCCACCAAAGGCGCTCCGTTCATCGTCAACGCCACGCCCCTCTCTGGACGGAATCTCACCTTACCGGCCTTGAGCGTCAGCGTCCCCACCTTATCCGGCGCCGACTTCGGCAACTGCACTTCGAAATTCGGATTCGAACCCACCCGGTTCTCGCCTTCTTTCAGCCACGTGAGACCCACCACCGTCAGCCATCCGTCCTCCGCTTTCAGCTTGGCCTCCCGCTGCGCCCGCCATTCCCCAAGCGTCCGCGAGTAATCGTCCGCCCCCGCCGCCGCGCCCAAAAGCAAGACCAGAACCGTCAGTCTCGTCCGCATGTCGCGATTGTAACAGACCTAACTCGGGAGGGAAGAATTTCTCCAGGAGGGGGAAGGCTGCGAGTCGAAATGGAGTCCAGGGTGAACCAGCATGGCGCCCACACGATCAGTCAGGTTCAATCGATCGGCACTGCGTTGTTCCGATCGAGCGTTACAGAATTTGTTCCCGCCTTAAGCTGTACCGCCTGACTCCAGGAGAGCGCCTGGTTGTTCACGCGAGCCGAGATCATCAAGTAGTAAGTTCCCGCGGGGACGCCGGGAAAAGTTCCGGCGCCGTTGGCATCGGCGCGAACGGCCGAGGCCGCGTCGCCATTCATGGCGTTCATTATTTTTTGACAGTCGGGAGTCCTGGTCACACAAGTCGTGCCCACGAACTTATAGGGCGACATTCCCGGCGGAACTGTCACGCCGCCTTTGGCCAGTGCGTTGGTGTACGTGTTGCGCAAAAGCACATACGGACGCCCCGCGAGCGGATTCGGAACGCCGGGTTGCGCCGGGAAACCGGAGACGATAGACAGAACGGCATTGCCCAGCGGCGCGGCTGGCGTGGAAAGGCCGCCGCCCGCATTGGCCGGGGCGAGCGTCCCCGGAACTGAGGAGGATACGCCACCGGCAGAGGGAATAGTCTTGCTGGGGCTGAGAACAGCGAGGTTGCAGGTCTGCTCCAGGGGTGCAAATGTGAAGTCGTCGTTGTCGTTCGTGCCAATCACGATGCGTCCGTGGACTTGATACGGCCCCGGCCCCGGATCGAGCGAGCCGTTGGGGCCGAAGGCCAGGTTCAAAGGGTGGTCGGGCGCGTCAATTTTTATCCCCGACTTGGTTCCGTCCGCGACTACGGTGTAGGGATAGGCGCGCGCGGCGTCGGGCCCGCAGCCGAGGATAACGGACTCCGGGAAAAACTGGGCACTGAAGCCGGTGGAAGCGGCGAAAATGCCGTGCATGCGAATGCCCGGCGGCGTCGGAGGGCCCTTGTCGCCATCGTTGAACATGGATTTGAGCAGGTCGGTCTGCATGGTCTGTATACCCGTTCCGGCGCCTTTGGTCGACAGGTTGAGCGCGGGGCAGGTCACTCGCTTAGGCGCGAAATTCGCGTGCCCGGTGTTCGAGGAGCGAGTGATGCGGCGGCCGTATTCGTCGTAGACCGGGCCAATGGCGAAGGCAGGATTCTCCACTACGTTTCCGTTGGCGTCGCGCATTCCGCTGTCGTATCCGGCCACAATCACGCCATCGAGGACCACCGGACCCTGGCCTACTATTGTTCCGTCCGCATTGAGCGTAAGCACCAGCGGCTTGGGAGTGGTGTCGATGGTGATGGTCGCTCGATTGTTTTTGAAGTCGAGCGTGTAGGCATGCTGATCGGGTGCCAGAACAGAGCAGTTCACTAGAACGCCTTGGTCAATAAAATCGATGCGCCATTTACCCGCGCCCTCGTAGGCGCCCGCGATCTCCGGGCCGGGAGCGGATTCCTTGGCGGCGGAAGGCAGAACCTGCGCGACCATCTGGCCGAAAGCGCCCAGCAGCGAGTTGCCGGTGCAGGTAGCTGGAAGGCGTCCCGAGGAAACACAGCGGCGTATGGCGCGCTCCTCGGCATTCTTGGGGGGCGCCGGAGGTTGGCCGCCCTGGGACTGTAATCGGGCGGGGGCGTTGGCCTGAGGAGGCGGTTGGGGGTTAGCCTTCGCGACATTGGCGTCGTAGATTTCCTGCTGTTTCTTTTTAAAGGCGTCGGCTGCGGCGAGTTCCTGCGGACTTGGCTGCTTGCAAGTCGGGAGCAGCGCTTTCAAAGCTCCGCGGGTCTCGTTGGTGTAGGCCATGATGCCGTTGCGAGTGGGGCGGTCGGGATGGCCCACCATGCAGGTTGCCGTGTCGGACAGATCGCGTATGTTGCAGTTCTCGACGTACATTCGCTCGCCATTGCAAACGTAGGTTACGTTCAGTTTGACATCCTGCGCGGTGGCGACGACGGCCAGCACTAGAGCGATGCCCAACTTCAGGTTCAGAGCCATGCTGCCTCCTGCGGCGAATTAACGGTGTAATTGCAATCATGCCTGAAGGTCCTTCGAGGGTCAAGGGTTGACCGGGTGCGCAAGTGTGAACAGGGGGTTAATCTATGAAAGA
>JALYIB010000042.1 GCA_030775965.1 Acidobacteriota bacterium
GGTCGCTGGTGGTGAACTCGTCACAAGGCGGCGGCAGTAAAGATACTTGGGTTCTGGCGGCGGCGAATGGAGGGGAGGCCTGATGACGGAAAATCCTCCGCTGTTGAGCCGGGTGGCGGATGCGGTATTTTGGATGGCGCGCTATATTGAGCGGGCTGAAAATGTGGCGCGCTTTATTGGCGTCAATCTGAATCTGCAACTGGATTTGCCGATGGAGCCGGCCCAGCAGTGGCAGCCGCTGATCGACACCAGCGGCGACACCGAGGAATTTAAGAAGCGTTTTGGCGAGGCGTCGCAGGCCAGCGTCATTGAGTTTCTGACTTACGATGCGGCGAATCCTAATTCGATTGCATCCTGCTTGCGCCTGGCGCGAGAGAATGCGCGATCCGCGCGCGAGACCATTTCTTCAGAGATGTGGACGCAGGTCAATAGCATGTATCTGGAGATGCAGATGCAACGGCGGATGCCGGACCCAGGGCAGTTGCCGGAGGTGTTTCGTACGATCCGCATGGGGTGCCACCTGTTCCAAGGAATCACGGACGCTACCATGTCGCACAATGAGCCGTGGCATTTCGTGCGCATGGGCAGGAAACTGGAGCGCGCGGACAAGACTTCGCGCATTCTGGACGTGAAATATTTTATTCTGCTGCCGTCCGCGCGGGTGGTGGGGACGCCTTACGACGATATTCACTGGTCGGCGGTCCTGAAATCGGTCAGCGGATTCGGCATGTACCGCAAGAAGCATGGGCGTATTTCACCGCGCGACATTGTCGATTTTTTGATTATGGATCGGGATTTTCCGCGATCGATCCGGTTTTGTATACACTCGGCGGACGAATCGCTGCATGCCATCACCGGAAGTCCGCGGGGATCGTACTTTTATCCGTCGGAGCAGGTGATGGGGCTGCTGCGGGCGGAGCTGGATTTCACGCCGGTGGATACCATTCTCGGCGGCGGGCTGCACGAATATTTGGATTCGTTACAGGAGAAAATGAATACCGTCGATAAAGGCATTGCGAATGACTTTGTAACTCGGCTTCCGGTGGGCGCGGCTGCCGGGGCGCACGCGGACTGATCCCCGTATGCCGATTCGCGTCGCGCTGCATCATAAAACTAGTTATACCTACGACCGGCTAGTTCAACTTTCTCCGCAGGTGATTCGGCTGCGGCCGGCTCCGCATAGCCGCACGCCGGTGACGGCTTACTCGTTGAAGATCGAGCCTAAGGGGCACTTTCTCAATTGGCAACAGGACCCGCATAGCAATTATCTGGCGCGGGTGGTGTTTCCGGAGCGGGTGCGGAACTTCACCGTGGAAGTGGATCTAGTGGCGGAGTTGACCGTGATCAATCCGTTCGACTTTTTTCTAGAGCCTTACGCGGAAAAATTTCCTTTCAAATATGAAGCGGGGCTGGAGCATGAGCTGACGCCGTTTCTGGCAGTGAAGCCGGCGGGGCCGCAGCTGGCGGCGTTTCTGAAGACGATCGATCGCAGTCCTTTGGCGATGATCGATTTCCTGGTGGGGTTGAATCAGAAATTGCAGCAAGGGATCAAGTATGTGATCCGCATGGAGCCCGGGGTGCAATCGAGCGAACAGACGCTGGAGTTGGCGAGCGGATCGTGCCGGGATAGTGCTTGGTTATTGGTCGAGGCCTTGCGGCACCTGGGCTTGGCGGCGCGCTTTGTCTCGGGATTTTTGATTCAGTTGAAGCCGGACATCACATCGCTCGACGGCGCGCCGGGTGCGGATCGCGATTTTACAGACCTTCATGCCTGGACGGAAGTTTATTTACCGGGCGCGGGCTGGGTTGGAATGGACCCGACTTCGGGATTATTCGCGGGCGAGGGGCACATACCGCTGGCGGCGACTCCCGAGCCATCGTCGGCGGCGCCGGTTTCGGGAAACGTCGATCCCTGCGAAGTTACTTTCAAACATGAGATGGCGGTGTGGCGGGTAATGGAAGATCCGCGGGTCACGCTGCCTTACACGGAAGAGCAGTGGGCGCGGATTTTGGCTCTGGGATGCCAGGTAGATCGCGAGATTTGCGCTGGGGACATTCGGCTGACCATGGGCGGGGAGCCTACCTTTGTGTCGATCAACAACATGGAGGGGGCCGAGTGGAATACTGCGGCGCTGGGCGCGGAGAAACGGAGTCTCGCGGGAGGGTTGTTAGAGCGGCTGCGGGAACGATTTGCCCCCGGAGGGCTGCTGCATTACGGGCAGGGTAAGTGGTATCCCGGCGAACCGCTTCCGCGCTGGGCGCTGGGCTGCTACTGGCGCAAGGACGGGATTCCGCTGTGGCGGGATCGTGAATTGTTGGCGCGGGACGAAGTGGAGTACAGGTTTGGGGTGACGGAGGCAAAGACTTTCGCGGAGACGCTGGCGCGGCGGTTGGGGCTTGCTCCGGAATATGTCATTTCCGCATTTGAAGATCAGTTTTATCACTTGCATCAGGAGCGGGCGCTGCCAGTGAACGTAGATACGGCCGAGAGTCATGCGGAAGATCCGCTCGAGCGGGAGCGCATGCGCAAAGTGTTCGAGAAAGGGCTCGACAAGCCGGTGGGAATGGTGCTGCCCCTCGATCGCGGCGAAAAGAAATGGCAGACAGGGTTGTGGAGGCTGCGCGGGGAACGCTTGTTTTTGCTGCCGGGCGATTCGCCGGTGGGGCTGCGGTTGCCGCTGGCGAGTTTGCCTTGGGTGGATCCTGAGGACATACCTGAAGTGCATCCGCCTGATCCCGGTGTGGAATTGGGTCCGCTGCCGGTTCCGGTGTATGGCTGGGCGGACGGAGCGAAAGTAAGGCGTGGGGAACGGGATCGCGTGCCGAAGGTGGGCGAGTCGGCACCGTGGATTGTCCGCAAGGCGTTGTGCGTCGAACCGCGCGGGGGTCGGATGTGCGTTTTCATGCCGCCCGTCGACCGTGCCGAGGATTATGTTGAGTTGCTGGCGGCCCTGGAGGATACGGCGGCTCTTCTGAAGATGCCGGTAGTGATGGAAGGGTACACGCCTCCGCACGATGCGCGGATCGAGAACATTAAAGTCACGCCGGACCCTGGGGTGATCGAGGTGAATGTTCATCCAGCACGCAACTGGCAGGAACTGGTGGACAATACGACGGCGATTTATGAGGACGCGCGGCATATGCGGTTGGGCACGGAGAAATTCATGCTCGATGGGCGGCATACGGGCACGGGTGGAGGAAATCATTTTGTGCTGGGGGCCGCTACTCCGGCGGATAGCCCGTTTCTGCGGCGGCCGGATTTATTGCGCAGCATGATTGGGTATTGGCTGAATCATCCGGCGCTGTCGTATTTGTTCTCCAGCATGTTTATTGGGCCTACCAGCCAGGCGCCGCGGGTGGATGAAACGCGCGCGGATAGTTTGTATGAATTGGAAATTGCGTTTGGGTTGATTCCGAATCCGCGCGAGGGCGAGTGTCCACCTTGGATGGTGGATCGGATTTTCAGGCACCTGCTCGTCGATTTGACGGGGAACACGCATCGGGCGGAGTTTTGTATCGACAAACTTTATTCTCCGGACACGGCTACGGGGCGGTTAGGGCTGCTGGAATTGCGGGGGTTTGAAATGCCTCCGCATGCGCGCATGAGTTTAACCCAGCAATTGCTGGTGCGGGCGTTGATCGCCTGGTTTTGGAAGGAGCCTTACAGGGAGGCTCCGATCGCTTGGGGAACGCAATTGCATGACCGGTTCATGCTGCCGCATTTCACAAGGCGCGACTTCGAAGACGTGCTGGCGGATTTACGGCGCGCGGGGTATGCGTTCGATGCGGAGTGGTTCGCGCCGCATTTTGAATTTCGTTATCCGGCGCTGGGCCGCGCGCATCATGCGGGGATCGAAATCGAGATTCGGCAGGCTACCGAGCCGTGGTATGTGCTGGGCGAGGAAGGCTCGCCGGGGGGGACGGCGCGGTACGTGGATTCCTCTGTCGAGCGGGTGCAGGTGAAGGTGCAAGGCCTCACGAATTCGCGGTTTGCGGTCACTTGCAATGGGCGCCGGTTGCCGCTGGCGTTCACGGGGCTGCAGGGGGAGCACGTGGCGGGAGTGCGTTACCGTGCTTGGCAGCCGGCTTCTTGTTTGCATCCTACGATTCCGGTGCATGCGCCTTTGATTTTCGATGTGGTCGATACCTGGGCCGGAAGATCGGTGGGCGGGTGCTCGTATCATGTTTCGCATCCGGGCGGGCGCACGTTTGAAACCTTTCCGGTGAATGCGAATGAAGCGGAGGCGCGGCGGGCGGCGCGTTTTTTTGAAATTGGGCATACGCCAGGAGCGATGGCGGCGCCGGTGGCGGAAGAGAATCCGGATTTTCCGATGACGCTCGACTTGCGGCGTCCGGCTCCGGCGGCGGGGCGGGGATCGTTTGGTGTGGCACACTAGGGAAAAGTCGTAATGGGTAGTCCTCCTC
>JALYIB010000043.1 GCA_030775965.1 Acidobacteriota bacterium
ATCAAAGGCTGCGCCAGCACGATCGCGGAGGCGATTGCCATCCCCATCAACACGCAGTTCATAACCCGCCAGGACCGCACGGTTTCCGTTCCGCTAAACAACGCCTGCGCACCGAAGGCCGCCAAAATCACCAATCCAAAGTGAGCCAGATAGAGAAAGCGGCTGGCTTCGCGCGCCATCCACAGCAACGGCACCAGCGCATACATCAATCCATAGAGCAGGGAAGCGGCGCCGAGTGAAAACACAAACGCGGCCACCGCTAGCCCCGCCGAATAGCGTACTGACAAATGCTCGCGGCACTTCCAGAATCCAATCACTGCCAGCAGCAGCGGGAACACGCCCATGTAGGGGCTCAAGACTTCGCCGGCTCCCAACTTCCCCTGGAAATTCCAGGAAAATAAATACCCCAGCAGCGTCCGCGGCAAGATCGAATCGATCATGTAAGCGAGTGGAATCTTCTGCGTCGCCGGCAGCGCCGTGCCGGAGACGAAGCGCATCGCCCGCGCGCTGTATTCGGCCGACGGCAGCAGTTGCACCGCGCCCGCCGCCAAGCCCGCGGTCAACACCGCGCCCACGATCACCGCCGGCCGCAGCCATCCCGTGCGATTGCGTGTCGCGAAGTACGCCGCCGCGGTCATCAGCGCGATCGCCTGCATCATGACGATGTGCAACCCGCCCGCCAGGATCGACATCCCCAGCGTCAACCCCGCCAGCGCCGCATACAGCAGCGCCCGTCGCAGTTCCAGCGCTTGTAGCGCCCGCAGCGTCAGCAAAAATTGCAGCGGCAGCCACATTGAACTCTCCAGCAAATGCGGCCACGGGACCACGCCCACGAAGCCGCCCAGCGAGTAGATCACGCCCGCCAGCACCGCCGGAAACTGGTCGAGTCCCATTTCGCGAATCAGCGCATACATGAAGTACGCCGCCAGTACGTGTACCAGCACGAAATATAAGTGATACAGCGGAACGGTCAGCAGCCCCGGGCGGTTTGCGGGAAACAACGCGAAGATCAGATGCAGCGGATAAAACGCCGCCGTCTGCATCTCGCCAATGTAACTGCGGCCGCCGAAAGCGTAAGGGTCCCACAAGGGCCAGCTTCCGTGGCGAACGTTCTCCGCCCAGAAGTGAAACCATGTATACGCTTGCGTGACGGTTTCTGAATCCGTCATCATGGAAAACTGGTCGGTGAAGACGATGTTCCAATAGAACGCCACCACCGCCAGCAACATCCACACGAGGGACTTGATTGTCGGCTTGGCCACGGTGTTCCATTCTAACGCAGCGCGCGCCGTATCCTCACGGAGTGTTCGGCGTTGGCACCCAAGCTTATTCGCCGCCGGGCATCAGCGTGGTTTGCCGGCCACTACCCTATTTGACGAGAACCGTCTTATCCACCTCGATGGTCACGGTCTTGGTCACCGTCGGGCCATTGGTGGGAACCACTTTCACTTCGTAACTGCCCGGATTGAGGTACAGCGCCTGCGCGAAGTTGCTGAACTCGTCCACGTGGCCCATGAAGCGGTCGTTCACGTAAACTGCCGCGAAGTGATCGGCATTTTCGACGCGCAGTTTGCCGAACGGCGGCTTGGCCGGAGGCAGCGCGATCATGGTTTCCTTCAATACCGTTTTCTTGCCGGCGACGATGGTTACCTTTTTGACGATCTCCTGGTAACGCGGGTCCTCCAGCTTGACTTCGTGCTCGCCGGCGGCTACCTCGTAGGTGCGCGCTACTTTGAAGTTCGCCGCGGGACCCACATACTTCCCGTCGATGAACACTCCGGCGCGTCCCGGGTCGACTTCCGTTTTGAGCCGGCCCGTGTCCGCTGCCGCACACGCCAATGAAGCCAATAGTAGTGCTGTTAGAATTCGCATACTGTTATTGTGCACCCAAACTCAGGCGGTGGCTGCGCTGCGTTTGGATGCCGCCTCGGGTGCTTCGGCGAATACCGAATAAACCGCGCCCGCAATCGCCGCGCCCACAATCGGCGCCCCCCGAACAGCCACAACTGTTGGAGCGCCCAGCCGCCGGCGAACAGCGCGGATCAAGTGGATCAGCGTCAAGCCGAGATCCAACGCCATGGGAGCGAATCCCTGAAGCGCGAGGCGGCAGGTAGCGCGGGCCCCCGCGGGCTTAAGGGAGGTCCAACTCGTCAACGTCGCTGCTGTGGCGGCGGCGTTTGTCCGACAGGAATTGGATTCCCACATAGGCGATCCAAGAGGAACGCCCGCTAGCTGTACCAGCAAAGTCATGTCCGCCCATGGCGATCAAGCGGAACATGCCGCTCGGCACAATCGGCACGCGGCCGCCCAAGCCCACGCTGGTTTGCGCGATCCGCGGCTTGCCGCTAACGTCGCGTTGATCGTAGATCTCCATATACAGCTCGGTATCCTTCTTGAACTCGTGCCCCACCACCGCGCCGCGGATCCAAGAATTGGGCACGTCGCCTTTGGTAAGCCAGTAGCCCACTTCAGCGCTGATGCGAATTGGTCCCAGAATGGCTTTCGCTTCCAAAGGGAGGAGCGCTTCGGGACCGGGGTCGACAATCCCCCGCGCCACCGAAGCGGTTGGATTGTTCAAGGCGAGCTGCGGATAAACCGACAGCGCGAAGTTGGATTCGCGCTCCCTTGGAGGTTCTTCTTTTTCGTGCTTGCTATGGTGCGCGTAGAAACGATATTTTATGCCCAGCAAGGAGTTGCCGAGTCCGGCATCTACATGCCCCGTGGGGCCGCGTGCTTCCGTGACCGCCAGCGGCAACTCGAATTTGAGCTGAATAGGATGCCCCAATCCGAAGTTGATGTCGATGTCGGGGACTTGATAGGCGCCCCCGGCCCGGCTGCGCTCTCCCAGGAATCCCATGTTGACCTCCCAATGGTGGTTTCCCGGCGTGTCCGGATCGTCCGAAAGAAAGGGCGGCCCACCCTGCGCCATCGCGGCCCGCGAGAATACCATCATTGCCATCAGCGCCAGCCACGGGAATCGCGCGTACGGTGTCATCTTGAGAGTCTGACGCTGCGGCCGGCAAAACCCGTTCGCACAATTCACTTGGCGTATCCTATGTGATGAAATGCCGATTGAGTTTCGCAACGTAACCGCCGGGCCTTTGAAGGCTCTCACCGCCAGTGCGCCCGCGGGCGCGATTATCGGCCTGATCGGCGGGAAGAGCTCGGGCGTAGCCGAGTTGCTGAAGCTGGCCTGCGGGACCATCTCGCCGGAGCAGGGCGAAGTGAAAGCGGGCGAGCAGCGGCGGTTCGTCGCCTTGGGCGATCCCTTGAATCTGGCGCCCTCGGACGTGCTGGCGCTCGATCAGGCGCTAGCCACGCAAGACGCGCTGGTGCGCGCGCGCACGCTGCTCGGTCTCGATCGCTTGCGGCGCGCGGGCGCCACCGTGCTCCTGGCGTCGCACGAAGACCGCCTGCTCGAAACGCTGTGCGACGAAGTGTGGTGGCTGGAGGCCGGCGAGATCGCAGCCAAAGGCGACCCGCGCGAGACCATGACGCGCTACCGCCGCTTCGTCGCGGAGCAAGTGCGCGCCTGGGGCGAGACCATTGCGCCGCGGCTCGCGCCCTCCGCGCGGCGCGGCGACGGGAAAGCGGAAGTGCTGTCGATCGAAACGCTGGGCGCCAACGGCAACTCGACCATCGTGTGGAAGAGCGGCGAGTACGTGAGCGTCCGCGCGGCCGTGCGCTTTCACGAAGCCGTGAGCGAGCCCGTGATCGGCATGCTGATCCGCACGCAGATCGGGTTCGAAGTGTATGGGACCAACACTGAACTCGAACACGTCAAAATCGGTCCGCGAAAAGAAGGCGATACCGTCACTGTGGTGTTCCAATTCCTGTGCGACCTGTGCCCGCAACCCTACACCCTGACGCTGGTGGCGCACGACCCCGACGGCACCACGCATGACTGGCTGGATGACGCGGTGGCCTTCACGGTAGCCGACGAGCGCGGGACTCCGGGCGTCGCGAACCTACGAGCGAAGGTGACCGTGGAGGCCGACAAGACCGGGGCGCTCTAATCGGCGCGGGAGCGATGCGGGCCGCCCAACGAGTGTGATGGTATCGACGTTGGTATCGACGTTGGTATCGATGACGATGCGTTGAATCATGCGTCGCGGCGTTAGTCGCGAAGTAGCTGTGGGAGCTTACTTGCCGTTGAGTCCGCGAGCGGCGGCTTTGGCCCCGACGTGATCGCAGAAGCGGTTCAACTCGGCGACGTGGAAAGCGCGCAGGCGGTCGTATTCCTCGGCCGACAGGATTACCGCGACATCCCGTTACTGACGGCGGGTGACCACGGGTTCGCGCTGCACCGCGTCGAGGAGCGCGGCGAGCCGCTGCTTAGAGTCCGTGGCGGATACATAGCGCATCAGTCAAAATACCTCTTTTGTCTGTTATCGACAAAAGAGGTATTACGGCTTTTGACGGGCGCAGGGTCGTGGTCCCCGAGCTAGCGGTTGGTGGTGGGGATGGAGGTGAAGGCTTGGCTGTTGAAGCGCAGGCCTAGCACTGCTACGTTGCCGGTGGTCACGCTGAAAACGGCGGAGCCACGCAGACCGGCGATGCCCGCTAAACCAGGGAAAGCGCGCAGGACCGATTCGGTTTTGGAGTTGGGTCCTAGCGCTACCGTGGCCGTCCCGATCACGTTGCCGGTGGTATCGCGCGCGCTGATCGTCACTGTGGTGGCTACCGAACTGGGGTTGACGATGGCCACGGCTGTCACCACGTTGGTGTCGTCGAAGGAAAGCGTGCTGCTGACGGAGGAAGCGTTCGACAGCGGCACCACCACTTCCTGATCCGGACTGCCCGGCGCGGTCTTGCGGAAGATACCGTAGGCGACGACGCCCGAGGGCAACACCAGCGAGGCATAACCTTGAATGATAGAGGAGCCGGCGTTTGGCGCTTCAATAACCGCCGTCCCGTTGGCAGGAAGGTTCACGGTGGTGGAGGTTCCGCCGACGGAGGGCACGCTGAGCGCGCTGCTATCGTCGGCGAAGAAGTTCACGGTGAACGAGACTGGGCTGCTGGTTTGATTGGTGAAGTACAGTGCCGAGTAGAAGCCGCCGCCGAAGACGAAATCCGGCAGGAGGACGCGCGCGGGCGACTGCGAATTGGCGACGCCGCTGATGACTGCGCCGGTGTCGGTCTCAGAGAAGACGGCGAGGTGGCCGTCTTCGACCACCGCGAAGGCGAAGTTATGCGTGCCGAACTGATTGATGAGCTGCGCGGTGCCGGAACAATCGCTCGCGATGGTGTAGGTGCCGTGCGCCGGAACCGGCGTGAGGGTGCCGTTGATATTCACTACGCCCGTAGCGCTGAGAACGCCGCTCCCGTTGGACACGACTTGTCCTTCTTCGGCATAGGGCGTTCCGGAAAGGAGGCCGCTGAACAGATAGCCGTAGCTGCCGTTGATGGACGCGTTGGTGCATGCCGGCGTGCCGGTGCTGGTGACTTGGTAGCCGCGCCCGGCGATGACTTCTCCCGATGTCGAGAACGCGAAGACGGTGCTCTGCCCGTTGTCGACCACCTGGAGGTTCACGGTGATCGTGGTTGGCGTCGTCGTTGACGAGGTCGCCGTGAGCGTCGTCGTGCCGGTGCAGTTTTGCCCAATCGAGTAAGTGCCGGTGAGCGTGAAGGCGCTGGAGACGCCGTTTACGGTAGTGACGGCACTTCCCGAGATCCCGCCTTGTCCGTCCGCGACCGCTTTACCCAATGATCCGTAGGGCAAAACTTGACTGCCGGGGATCACGGACCCGTTTACCAGGAAGAAATAGGTACCTTTAAAAACGGCATTTGTGCAGGCGGGGGTTTGCGCCTGCAGAGGGACCGTCGAGAGGATGAGTGCGAACGCTCCGATGAAAGCTCCGATAAAATTCATAGTGTTTCATGGTAACCCAGGAGCGCGGGGGGGGGGAGCTACTTGACTTCGATGAGGAAAGTGGGCGCCAGGCCGGAGAGCGTGGAGAAGCCCGAGGAGCCCGCCACGTGCAGCCAGGTGGCGGCGCCGTGGATCTTGCCGCCGAAGAAGTGCGGGTGGACTTCCACTTGCATCTCCTTCATGACCAGGCTGCCGTATTGCAGCAAGGGGAAGACGGCGCGGGCGGGGTCGGCAACTTCTTGGACTACGTAGGGGCTGCGCATGGCTTGGCGCAGGGCTTTCTCCCAACCCAGTTCGTCGAGCTCGGCGCCGCGGAAGGTGTTCTGGTCGGAGGTGTCGTCGTTGGGCTTGAGCACCAGTTTGTTGCGGTGCTTCATCACGAAGTCCGGGAGGTCGACGGTGTGGTTCTTATAAGTGGTCTTGGCGGCTTGGACCATGCGCGTCCAGGGGATGAATTCCTTGATGGCTTTGCGCTCTACAGCGGGGAACTTGCCGGTGATGGCGTCGTCGGTCAGCAGATCGAACATGCCGCGCTTGGCGGCAACCTCAGAACGAAAGCTATTCACCATGCAGACGGCACGGTCTTTGTA
>JALYIB010000044.1 GCA_030775965.1 Acidobacteriota bacterium
GGCCTTGCGTGTCTTTGAGCAGCGTGGTGATGTCATAAAACAAAATGCCGGGCTTGGGGAAATCGGGGACTTCGCGGATCAAACTTTTTAGATGATTCATGGACGGGAGTTTCAATTATAGTGGACCTCCGCGGGGCGCCGGGCCGTGCAGCAATTTAAAAAATTATGAGTGGCGGTGATTTGCAATGCAGCGTTTCGTATAACCGCGCGACATTTGTACAGCGGAAAGGGGGCAACGGCGCAGCGCGAGCGCTTTCAGACAGTCTTTTCAAGCGTCGCCATTCCCGATCCAGATGGCAAAGGCCGTACCGAGCGAGCCGGTCATCGTTCAGCGGCAATGTTCGCCGGCAATGAATGCTCGCCATCGTTCTCAGGGCTTGGACGGAATGATAGACTCAAGCTGTTGGGGCTGTGGCGGAATTGGCAGACGCAACAGACTTAGGATCTGTCGTTCGAGAGGACGTAAGGGTTCAAGTCCCTTCAGCCCCACCATCCTCAAAAACCCCTGCGATTCACAGCCATGTGGGTTTGACCATAACTGTTCGCACTGGGCAGTAACGCACGTTCCCGTCATCCAGCGCACGGCGGGTGGCAGCGGGAACATCTTGCCATTTCGCGGGCGTAGACTGTTATACAGTCTTGTGGGCCATCAAGGAGCACTTTATGAGGCATCGCATTCCGCAACACGATCACTCTCGGCGGACGTTCCTCGCGGGTTTAGGGATTAGCGCTCTCCCCCTGCTCGACGCGCAGGGGTTCCGCGCCAGGCCACACCGCATCGACATTCATCATCACCTGTTCCCGCCCGATTACCGTAGCACCATTGCCTCGATTAACGCCGGAAACCTGGTGGCCTGGACCATGGAACAATCGCTTGCGGAAATGGACAATGGCGGCATTCAGACTTCAGTTCTCTCGGTTAGTCCTCCGGGGATATGGTTCGGAGACGCCGCGCAATCGCGGCGTCTGGCGCGCATCGTCAACGACTACGGCGCGAAGATGAGCCAGGACTCGCCGGGCCGCTTCGGGCTTTTCGCCGCCCTGCCGCTGCCGGACATCGAAGGAAGCTTGCGCGAGATCGAGTACGCGCTCGACACGCTGAAGGCGGATGGCATCGGCGTCATGACCAGCTACGGGGACCGCTGGCTGGGCGACGCCTCCTTCGCCCCCGTGTGGGAAGAGCTCAACCGCCGCAAAGCCGTGATCTACACGCATCCCAACACGCCCACCTGCTGCGCCAACCTCAAGGACGAAGCCGGCGTGGGCACCATCGAGTGGGCCACCGACACCACTCGCACCACGGCCAGCCTTTTGTTCAGCGGCAGCGCCGCGCGCTATCCCGATATCCGTTGGATTCTGTCTCACGGAGGCGGGACTACGCCGTTCCTGCTGAGCCGTTTCATGGTTCAGGAGAGCGCCATGAAGGAGCGCGAAAAGCGCCTCCCTAGAGGATTGATGTACGAACTGAAAAAGTTCTACTACGACACCGCGCAAGCCAATCACCCCGGCGCTTTGGCGGCGCTGCTAAAGCTGGCGCCTATTTCGCAGATCGTGTACGGCACCGATTACCCTTATCGCACCGCCGCCGAGGAGAACGAGGGCCTGAGCGCGCAGCACTTTTCGGCGCAGGACCTGCGGGCCATCGAACGCGGCAACGCCTTGCGGATTCTGCCACGCCTCAAGGGCTGACGAATTCACGAACATTTCACAACTCGATAACGGTGCCGGTATTTTTTGAGACGGGAACCCCGCTGATCCAGGCGCCTCCGGCGACTGACCCGTACATGCCCGGCGCCACCATGCGCTTCGCCCGGGCGGCAGCGTGCAGTCATTTCACGCAGCGTCGTCGAGGAACAGTTGGATCCGCGCCTGGATCCGGTCGCGGATCGACCGGAACGCCGCGAGTCGCTGTTCCTCTGACCCCGCTACCTCTGCGGGGTCTTCAAACGGCCAATGCAGCCGCTGGGCCGTGCCTGCAAAAACCGGGCAGGATTCATTGGCGTGGTTGCAAACAGCGATGACCAGATCCAGTTCTTGCCCGGCGAATTCGTCGACGGACTTCGAGCGGTGGCCTGAAATATCGATGCCAATCTCGCGCATCACGGCGATGGCCTCGAGTCGAACCAGGCTGGGTTTGACGCCCGCCGAGAAGACCTGGTAGCGATCGCCTGCCGCCTGCCGGAATAAGGCCTCCGCCATCTGGCTGCGCGCGGTATTTCCAGTGCAGAGAATCAGGATTTTATATTTCCTGGGCATTCACTCCCGTCCGCACGGGAAACCAATGCCGGGTCCGGTTGCACGCCGCGCATACAGAAAGCATCACGGGGACCTCCACCAACACGCCCACGACAGTAGCCAGCGCCGCTCCCGATTGCGGTCCGAACAATGCGATTGCCGTCGCCACCGCCAACTCGAAAAAATTGCTGGCGCCGATCAACGCGCCCGGCGCGGCCACGGAATACTCCACCTTGAAAAATTTCATCAATGCGTAGGCCAGCGCCGCGTTCAGGTACACCTGCAGCGTGATGGGTATGGCAATGAGAATCACGTGAAAGTAGCGGTGGGTGATGTTATCCGCCTGGAACGCAAAGAGGAAGACTAGTGTCGCTAGCAGCGCGGCGACGGTGACGGGCGCGAAGCGCGGCAAAAGTTGTTTCTCGAACCAATCCTTCCCGCGTTTATGAATGAGCAACACACGTAGAACACTGCCGGCGGCAAGCGGGATCACGATAAAGACCAAGACCGAATAAAGCAGCACGGCAAAGGGCACGGTAAGCGAAGACGCGCCGGTGACCAGAAACTGTACGATCGGCACGAAGAGCAGCAGCATGATCAGGTCATTCACGGAAACCTGCACCAGCGTGTACGCGGGATCGCCGCCGGTCAGATGGCTCCAGACAAATACCATGGCGGTGCACGGCGCCGCGGCTAGAATAATGCAACCGGCGATGTATTGATCGGCCTCCGCGGGCCTGATGAAGGCCGAAAAAAACAGGCGGAAAAACAGCCAGGCTAAGAAAGCCATCGAAAACGGTTTCACCAGCCAGTTCACCGCCAGCGTGATCGCAAGGCCGGCTGGCTTGCGTCCGACATTGCGGATCGCGCCGAAGTCCACTTTCATCATCATGGGCGTGATCATCAGCCAGATCAGGATCGCGATCGGGACATTGATCTGGCTGCCCTCGCCGAACTCCAGTCCCCGCAGACTGTGGATGGCGGAAGGCAGGAGCTTTCCCAGCAGCAGTCCCGTGGCCATGCACAGCGCCACCCACCAGGAAAGATAGCGCTCGAAGAAGGCCAGCCGCGGTGGGCTAGGCACAACACTCCGGACGGCAGCACGCCGTCGCGGACTTCACCGCGCGGATAAAAGCGGACATGAACTTGCCATCCACCTGGGGTGCGATGGCGTCCACGTCGATTCCTTCGCCGCTGAGAAACGCAGCCTCGCCGTATTTCCCGCGAACGATTTCCTTGATGTCTTGCATGCCGCCTTCTCCTATTTGCAAATCGTCATGATGGTCTTGGGCTTGATCGCCTTGTTG
>JALYIB010000045.1 GCA_030775965.1 Acidobacteriota bacterium
CGCTGGTGCTCGTCGGTAATATATTCGGGCGGGATGCGGATGTCCAGGCCCAAGTTCAAGGCCGAGTGAACTTCGAGCGGCGTCTCTTCTCCTTTGAGTTCCTGGACGGTTTCATCCAGCATCTTTAAATACATGTCGAAGCCGACGGCGGCGATGTGGCCGTGTTGCTCGCCACCTAATAGGTTGCCGGCGCCACGCAGTTCGAGATCCAGCGCGGCGATTTTGAAGCCGGCGCCGAGGTCGGAAAACTCGCGCAGGGCAGCCAGGCGCTTGCGCGCAATCTCACTCAGTTCGGTGTCGGCGGGGACTAGCAGGTACCCGTAGGCGCGGCGATTCGAGCGGCCCACGCGGCCGCGGAGTTGATACATTTCGGAGAGACCGTAGCGCTCGGCATTTTCAATAATGATGGTGTTCGCCAGTGGAATGTCCAGGCCATTTTCGACGATGGTGGTGCACACGAAGACGTCGTATTCGTGGCGCATGAAGCCGAGCAGGACGCGTTCCAGTTCTTCCTCGCCCATTTGGCCGTGGCCCACGCCGATCTTCGCGTTGGGGACTAATTCCAGAATGGAGGCGGCGCGCATGTAGATGGAATCGACGCGATTGTGTACGAAGTAGACCTGGCCGCCGCGGCTGATTTCCTGTTCGATGGCGGCGCGGATCAGGTTGTTGTCGAAATGCGCGACGACAGTTTGAATGGCCAGGCGGTCTTTGGGCGCGGTTTCGATGACGCTCATGTCGCGGATACCCAGCATCGACATGTGCAGGGTGCGGGGGATGGGCGTGGCGCTCATGGCGAGCACGTCCACGTTTTGGCGCATCTGCTTCAGGCGCTCCTTGTGGCGCACGCCGAAGCGTTGCTCTTCGTCAAAGATCAGCAGGCCTAGATCGCGAAACTCGATGTCTTTCGAAAGCAGGCGATGGGTGCCGATCGCTACGTCGATCTTGCCCTGGGCGAGTTCTTCGACCGACACCGCGAGTTCCTTCTTGGGCACGAAGCGCGAGAACATAGCGATGCGCACCGGGAAGGCGGCGAAGCGGCGCTTGAAGGATTCGAAGTGTTGGAACGCCAGTACGGTGGTGGGGGCGAGCACGGCTACCTGCTTGCCATCGCCCAGCGCTTTGAAGGCGGCGCGCATAGCGATTTCGGTTTTGCCGAAGCCGACGTCGCCGCAGAGCAGGCGGTCCATGGGATGCGGCGATTCCATGTCGCGCTTGATTTCTTTGGCGGCGGAAATTTGGTCTTTGGTCTCGGTGAATTCGAAGGCGTCTTCGAACTCGCGCTGCCAGTTGGAGTCCTTCGAAAACGAATAGCCTTCGGCCACGCGGCGCTGGGCGTAGAGCTTGAGCAGCTCGTCCGCCATGTCGCGCATTTTTGCTTTGACTTTGGTTTTGCGCTGGGTCCAGGTGGCGCCACCCATGCGGTCGAGAGGCGGCCCGGATTCGCCGCCGCCGCGATATTTCTCGACCAGGTCCATGCGCGTGAGGGGCACGTAGAGCTTGGCGTCGCCCGCGTATTCGAGCAACATGAAGTCGCCCTTTTGCTCGCCTTGCACGATTTCGCGCAGGCCCAGGAAGCGGCCGACGCCGTGGGTGGTGTGGACCACGAAGTCGCCGGGCTTGAGATCGGCGAGATCGGCCGCGAAGACGCTGAGTTGGCTTTTAGTAATTCCGGGGCGCGCGATCAAGTCTGACGGATCGAACAGGTCTTCGGAGCCGATGAAGGCAATGGAGGAATCCGGGAAGATGGAGCCGCGGCGGACCAGGCCCTTGATCAAGTAGGTGTGGGCCACGGGACCGGCGAGGTAGGCGCGTTCGGCGAGATACGGCGAGGCGGCTTCGTTGGGCGCGAGGCCGAGCTGAAAGGGCACGGAATATTCGCGCAGGATGTCGGCCAGGCGTTCTAGCTCCCCGTTTGAAGGCGCGAACAGCGCCACGCGATAGCCGGACTCCACCATGTTTTTCGTCTCGGCCACTGCTACCTGCATGCTGCCGTGGAAGGCCATAGTGGGGCGCGTGGCCACGTGCGGAGACTCGGGATTCAGATCGAGTTCCCGGAAGGCGATTTGGCGGCGCGCGGCCAGGCGGGTTTCTAGATCTTCCCAGTGGAGAAAGCTGGCGGTGGCTGATTCGGCGGGGTCTTCCACCTGATCCAGACGTTTCCACAGGCGCTCGGCCGCGCCGCGAATTTGTTCGGGCTCGTCGAGTACAACCAGGGCGCGGGCCTCCAGGTCTAACAGCGTCTGTTCACGCTGGTCTTCGAGCGCGGCGGCGAATTCCCAGCCGGGAAAGCTAGCGCCGATGCGCGGCTGCTCGGCCAGCGGCAGCACCTCGACCTCGGTAAGCTTCATGACGGAGCGCTGGCTCTCGACATCGAAACGGCGGATGGATTCGATCTCATCGCCGAAGAATTCAATGCGCAGGGGGCGCGCGTTCTCGGCGGGGAAGACGTCGAGGATGCCGCCGCGGATGGAATACTCGCCGGTCATCTCGACCGGCTCGCGCTTCTCATAGCCGATCGATACCAGGTGCGCTTCGATGGTCTCAAGGGGTAGCTCCTCACCGATGCGCAGCTCGACGGCCAGACGGCGGTAGTAATCCCCGGCGTGGGTGCGCAGCAGAGCGGAGCCTACCGGCGCGATCGTGATGGGAACTTTCGCGGCGGCCATGCGCCAGAGTCCAATGGCGCGCTGCTCGCTGATTTCAGTATGCGGCGAAAGGTTCTGGCCGGGGAGCACGTCGAGCGCGGGCAGCAGTTGGGGGCGGCCGGCTTCGGGGCGTCCGATCAACAAATCGAAAAAGGTCTCTGTGAGTTCGAGCAGCGTTTCCGCGCTCTGATTGCCGTCGGTCACCACCAGTAAAGGGCGCTCGGTGAGCTGCCACAGCAGCACTATATAGAGGGCTTTGGCAGTGGGCGTCAGTCCGGCGAGGGCGAGTTCGGAATCCTCCTGGCGCAGCGCCTTCGTAAGGACCTCCTGAAACGCCGGGTGGCGGCTCAGGGTTTGAAAAAGATCGCGGACGGCGGGGTGCGTCACGGCAGCGCCAGCTTTTTACCTAGCCGCCGACGGACGCGCCAACAGTTCCTTCTCGATGTTGGTAGTGGAAAAGCCAGGCTCGAGCGCCAGCGCCATGACTTTACCGCCGGCGGCTTCCACCTCTTCGCGGCCGGCAATGAAGTGGGCCCAATCGGCGCCCTTGATCAGGACGTCAGGCAGCACTTCGGCGATCAGCTCGCGCGGCGTGTCTTCGCCGAAGAAGGTGACGGCATCGACCGCCGCCAGCGCCAAGGCCATGCGGGCGCGTTCGGACTCGGCCAGCAAGGGGCGGCTGGGGCCCTTCAGCCGGGCGACGCTGTCGTCGGTGTTCAGGGCCAGGATCAGGACGTCGCCGAGCGAGCGGGCGCGCTCCAGCAGGCGAATGTGTCCGGGGTGCAAGATGTCGTAGCAGCCGTTGGTAAACACCACAGTTTTGCCTGTTTTTCGCCATGCGGCGCGGACGGCGACCAGTTCCGGGCGGGCATAAAAGACTCCCATATAGATAGCTTTATTGTAACCGCCCTCCCCCATTGCTCCGTCCCATGCGGAGAGAGTAGAATTGGCACAGGTGATTTTAGTTATGCGCCTTAAGCTTTGGTTGGTTATTTTTGGCTCTATCGGCTGTTTGACGATCCCGTCTTGGGCCCAGGACGGCAGTCAGGCGCCCGATAAAAAGAAGGATAAAACCGTCGCTAAGCCGATGACGGACAAGCAGCGCCGCCAGCAGCAGGAGAGGCTGAAGAAGGAACTGGAGACGCCCTACAAGAAATGGCTCACCGAAGACGTCGGCTACATCATTAGCGATGACGAGAGGAAGGCTTTCAAGGCCTTTCAAACCGATGAAGAGCGGGACCAGTTCGTGGAACAGTTCTGGCTGCGGCGCGATCCTACTCCAGACACCGAAGAGAACGAGTACCGTGAAGAACACTACCGCCGCATCGCCTACGCCAACCAATATTTTGCGTCGGGCATACCGGGGTGGAAATCTGACCGCGGCATGATTTATATCAAGTATGGTCCGCCGGATGAGCGCGATCAGCATAACGGCGGCACCGAGGAGCGCGATATTCAGGAGGGCGGCGGCACCACCAGCATGTTCCCCTACGAGAAGTGGCGCTACCGCTACCTGGAAGGGTTTCCGCCCAACGTAGAGATTGAATTTGTGGATACGACCATGACGGGCGAGTTCCGTATGACCATGGACCCGTCGGAAAAAGACGCGCTGACGATGGTCCCCGGCGCGGGACTTACCACATGCGAGCAAATGGGGCAGTGCGACAAGACGCAGCGCTTCAGCCGCACCGACGGTACGCGCTTGGGAACGTCGGCGGGGTCGGAACCGGCCAGCATGAACCAGTTCACGCGCATGGAGCAGTTCGCGAAATTGCAAGCTCCGCCACCGGTGAAATTCAAGGATCTGGAAGCGGCAGTCAACTCGACCATTAAATACAACCTGCTGCCGATGAAGGTGCGGGCCGACTTCATCCCGGTGACGGGTTCGTCGGTGCTTTCGAACATAACCATTCAATTTGACCGCAAAGATTTGCAGTTCAAGCAAAAGGACACTGTCTCGACGGCCGCCGTGAACATTTACGCGCGCATAACGTCGATGGCACGCCGTCCGGTGAATTGGTTTGAAGACGTGGTGACGGTGGATGTTCCCACCGATATGTTGCAGCAGGCGGCGCAAGGCGCGTCCATTTATCAAAAGAGCGTGCCGCTGGCCCCGGGCCGCTACCGCTTGAATATCGCAGCGCGCGATACGGTGGGTGGAAACACTACCAACTTCGAAATGGCCCTGGAAGTACCGCGCATCGAAGACGACCGTTTGGGACAAAGCTCGCTGATCTTGGCTGACGTGTTGGAAAAAGTTCCCACCAAGAGCATCGGCACCGGACAGTTCGTAATCGGCACCTCGAAGGTGCGGCCGCGCTTGGGTGACACCTTCAAACGCGAAGAGAAGCTGGGAATTTATCTGCAGCTCTATAACTTCGAGCCCGATGACAAGACCAAGAAGGCGGATGGCACTGTAGAATACGTGATCACGAAGAACGGGTCGAACGAAAAAGTGTTCGAGTACACGGAGGATCTGACCGCGCTGACCGGCGGGGCCTCGCAAATGGTGATCGAGAAGCTGCTGCCGTTGCAGAAGATGGAACCGGGGCAATACACGCTACGCATGAAGGTGACCGATAAGAAGCGCAACCAGACGCTGACGCCGTCCGCGACGTTTACGGTAACATAGGAAGCCTGGTTTCCGCGAACTGCGGGGAGTGGCAGCGTAAAGGGCTGCCCGTTTACGGCAACGTGGCCGTTTGCGGTAGTATAAGCAGTGGTTGTCGGCCGGCCAGGGTACCCGGCCAAGGGATTGGAGCATGGAGCAGCGGACCACCGCACCCACTACGTTGTGGATCGCAGCCGGCCTTGTGCTAGGCCTGTCCGGCGTTAGCGCCGCCGCTGCGTCCTTAAACCCTCTCTCCGGCGAAATTCTTGGTCAAGTCAAAAACGCCGCCGGGGTAGCGCAGATGGGCGCTACCGTCTATCTTTACAACCGCTACGACGAACTGATTCGCAAGGGCCTAAGCAACGAGCAAGGCCGTTTCGTCTTCGAGGCGCTCGCTCCCGATCTGTATTCGGTCCGCGTAGTTCTGGCTAGCTTCGTCCCGGCCGAGCGGCGCAACATTGCGGTGCTGCCAAGCTCGGAGAATCGTCTCGATATTAACTTGGCGGGCGTGTTCAGCACCGTTGGAGTGACGAGCACTCCGGCGGCTCCCGGTACTCTAATGACGGACGACTGGAAGTGGGTATTGCGGACTTCGCAAGCGACCCGGCCGGTAATGCGGTTTCTGCCGGAACTGGGGCCGCGCTCGAGTTCGACGTCAGAGACAGCGTCCTCGCGATTCAGCCACACCACTGGCGTAGTGGAACTTTCGGCCGGCGACGGCCAGTCCTTTGCGCGGGGATCGCAGGAGGATTTAGGTACGGCGTTCGCCATCGCCACTTCGCTGGCGAGTTCAGCCCGTGTCCAATTGAGCGGCAACGTGAGCTACGCCGGGAGTTCCGGTTTGCCCGGCGCGGGCATCCGGACCAGCTTTTCGCGGGCGACTACCGATGGTTCGAACCCCGAAGTGGTGGTGACGATGCGGCAGGTATATTTGACGCAGCGGCCGGGCTCGGGCATCGTAATGGGTGCGGATAGCGGCGCCGCTCTTCGCACGGTTTCGGCAGCGTTTCTCGATAGGGCCGCTCTGTCCGATAACCTGTATCTGGATTACGGTTTCGATTTCCAATCGGTTTCCTATTTGGACCGCATCAACTACGCGAGTCCGTTCGTGCGCGCGACCTTTGACACCGGCAATCATGGGCGGGTGCGAGTGGCGTTCACCTCCGGCGGACAACCCACAGAGCTATTGGCCCGGGACGGCCAGAAGTCGGGCGAGTTGCAGCAGGATCTGGCGGCGCTGGCGCTGATGCCGGTCCTTTCGCTTTCCGACTCGCACGTGACGGTGGAGCGCACGCAGAATTTGGAGATCGGATACGAGCGCGTCGCGGGCAGCCGCACCCTTTCACTGGGAGCGTATGAGGAGACGGTTTCAAACGCCGCGTTGATGCTGTCGGCGCCGGCCGCCTTCCTTCCGGCGGGCGATCTGCTGCCGGATCTCAATTCGAGAAGCAGCATCTTTAATATTGGCTCCTATCGCCGGACCGGCTTCACGGCCGGCGTTAAGCAGATGCTAGGAAATCGCGCAGAAGTAGCGGTGTCGGCAGGGCGCACGGGCGTTTTAACGGCTGCCGGGGAGGGCGATCATTCCTATACGGATTCAGGGTCTTTGCGGGCGGGGATCGGCCAAGGGCAGCGCGCCTGGGTCACGGTTCGCGTAGCGGGGACGCTGCCACGCGCCGGAACCCGGATTGCGGCGAATTACGGATGGACCGACTTCAGCGTTCTGATGCCCGCGCATCTGTTTGTCACGCAGGATGTGAACCAGGACATCGGCGTCAATGTTTATATCCACCAACCGCTGCCAATCGGCGGGATGCCATGGCGATTGGAAGCTTCAGCCGAATTGCGCAATTTGCTGGCGCAGGGCTACTTGCCGCTAGGCGATGCCAGTACCCACAGCGTCCTCACCAATTCCCCGCGCTCCCTGCGCGGCGGATTGAATTTCATCTTTTAGGAACGCGCTCTGCTCGCCGAGGCTGCGCTCGCTCGTTCCCGCGCAGCGCCCAGTTCTCAGGACGCATCGAAAGGCGCAGCGCAATCGCAGGAGTCTAGGCAGGCTGCTGCTG
>JALYIB010000046.1 GCA_030775965.1 Acidobacteriota bacterium
GGCGCGGGGGCGGTGATTTTGGGGCGCGCGTATCAGGTGACCACGGGAACGGTGCAGTGCGGCAGAGGGTTGCTGAGCGGGAGCTACGGTTTCGCGTTCAGCGGGACGTCGGGCGGACTGCGGGTGGCGGAAGAGGGCCAGATGGTTTCCGACGGGGACTCCAATCTGACTTTGACCGGCGTTTTTAACTCGAACGGCACGACGTCGCAGATGGCAAGCGCGGGGAATTATTCGTTGCGGAGCGATTGTTCGGGGGCGGTTGCCATCAGTAATTCGTCGGGCATCGCGAACTACGCGTTGGCGCTGGTCGAAAACGGCAAGCGCATTTTGTTTTTGGAGACGGATGCAGGGACCACGGTCTCGGGCCAGGCACAGACGCAGGGGTTGACGGCCTCGCTGCTTCCGGATTTTGTTTTTGGGGGCGGCTTTTACTCAGCAATTTACTTCGCGAATACCGGGAATACGGCGGTCTCATTTCCAGTCAATTTTATCGGCGACGATGGGAATCCGTTGACGGTTCCCGCTATTGGAGGGGCCATGGCCACGATTCATCTAGCCCCGGGGGGGACGACGATCGTCGAAGCTCTTAACGCGGGGGCTTTGGTGCAGGGATATGCGTCCGTATTTTTGCCCAGTGGCGTGGTCAGTTACGGGATCTTTCGCAAGAGCGCGCCGGGGATGGCGGATCAGGAGGTGATTGTGCCGCTTTCGAACGCTGCCTCATCGCGCCGGACTATGATCTTCGACGATACAAATTTCGTCACTGCGGTGGCGATTGTGAATCCGAGCGCGGTGCAGAATATCGTGACGGTCAGCCTCCGGGACGACGCCGGCAATTCGATCGGAAACACGACGATTCTGCTGGGTGCGAATTCAAAGACGGAAGTGGTGCTGCGAAATCTTCCAGGGCTGTCTGGGATGGTGGGGAAACGGGGCCTTGCCGACTTCAGCGTGGTGGCGGGGGAGGTGGCGGTGCTGGGACTGCGTTTCAATGGGGCGGCGTTCACTTCCATTCCCACGGTCAACCGGTAGATTTTCAGTGGAGGCCGTGCCCATTTTTGATTACGAATGCCGCTAGTGGGGTGAGCAAATCGAAATACTGGCGCTAAGGGCACGGTGGCGGAGTGCCCGGCTTGCCAGGACCAGGAAGAGGAGCAATTGAGTTTCGCGTGAGTTCGGAACGCCACGCGGCAGGCGCACCTAAGCAGGCGGCGCGCCGCAAACATGCGAGCAGTGGCAACGTCAAAGAAATGATGCGCGCTACTGGGCGAAGTCGAGGTAGCCGCGGCGCGGGTCGGTGCTCACCAGTTTCACGGTTAGCCGATCGCCGACGTCGACGCCTTTCTGTCCCTGAATCAGCAAACCTTCCGCGGGCGGGCTAAGGACGCGGACGAAAGTGCCTTTGGGCGTGACACCGGTTACCACCGCCTGGAACATTTGGCCGATGCGAGGCTGCAGTGCCACGGCGGCGATGCGTTTGCCCATGACACGCTCCACTTTGCGGGCGGCGTCCTCTTTCAGGGTGCAATTGCGCGCGGTGGCGTCGAGTTGATCGTCGGAATAGGGCGGGGGTTGCTTGGCGATCACGGCCTTGATCAGGCGTTGCGTGACGGTATCGGCAAAGCGGCGGTTGGGGGCGGTGGAATGAGTGTAATCGTGAGCGGCCAGGGCAAAGTGGCCTTGCGTGGCGTCGCCTGCCTTGGCAAGCACGTATTCCCCGGGACCCATCAGCTTCACTACCGCCAGCGACAGGTCCGCGTAATGGACGGCGTCCTTGGCTTTCTGTTTTTCGAGGAAGGCGTTGAGGGCGCCGGAATCGGGTTCCGCGGGGAGGGTCTCGCCACAGCGCGCGGCGAGTTCGACGATGCGCGGCCAGCGTTCGGGAGTCTTGACGATGCGGCGAATGGAACTCACGCCGGCGGCGGAGAGGGTGCGCGCCATGACACCGTTGGCGGCCACCATGAAATTTTCGATCAAGTCGCTGGCGCGATTCTTCTGGCGGGCGTTGATGCCTTCGATCTGTCCGTTGGTGACGACGGCCTCGGCTTCCACGCGGTCGATGTTCAAGGCCCCCATGCGTTGGCGTTCGCCGAGCAAGATGCGCGCGGCTTCGTCTTGCAGCTTGAGTTGCGCCGCGAGATCGGCTGACGCCGCCACCTTGGCGGGAGCGGGAGCGGCGCCTTCGAGCCAGGGGCCTACGCCGTTGTAGGTCAATTGGGCCTGATTGCGGACCAGCGCGCGATAAATTCCTTGCGAGGAAACGGAGCCGTCGGACGCCACAATGAAATCGATCACGATCGCGGCGCGGTCGGCGGCTTGGTTGAGCGACGTGAGGCCGGTAGAGATCTGCTCGGGGAGCATCGAAAAAGTGCGCACGCCGGTGTAAACGGATGTGGTTTGATCGGCGGCGAATTGATCGATGGGGGAGCCGATGGGGACGTCGGCGTCGACGTCGGCGATGGCGACCATTACGCGGATGCCGTTGCTGACGCGTTGGGCTACTTCGGCTTGATCGAGGTCGCGCGAGGTGTCGTTGTCGATCGAGGACCAGAGCAGTGAGCGGAGGTCGCGCAGGCCGCCATTTGGAGCGGGCGGCGCGGGTTGGGATTCTAGCGTCTTTACTTGTCGATCGACGGCCGCGGGGAAGTCGGGATGAAAACCCTGGGCGATCATTTCCTGGCGGGCCATGGAGCCCAGATCGTATTGACTATTTGACATGAATCACCAAGCTAACACGCACCCCGGATCGATTCGTCGAGCAATTGAATGGTGTGGAGCACGGGTGGCGCTGGATTCGCCGGATGGCGCGCCAGGGCGGCTTGCATTTGGAGGATGCAGCCTACGTTCCCGGTCGCGACTGCGTCGGGGGCGATGGCTTGGATGTGACTGGCTTTGCGATCCCCTAACTGGTTAGCGGTAACGGGTTGCACCAGATTGTAAATTCCAGCGGAACCGCAGCATAGGGCGGACTCGGGCATTTCGGCGAGGGTGAGGCCGGGGATTTGCGCTAGCAGTTCACGCGGTTGGGTGCGGATTTTTTGGGCGTGCTGGAGATGGCAGGAGTCGTGGTAAGCGACGCACTTGGCGACGGGATGGCGTTCGGCGCGGGGGCCGAGTTCCATCAGGAATTCGGCGACGTCTTTCACTTGTCCCTTGAAGTCCGCGGAGAATTCTTTCAGGTGCGAGCCGCAACCGCCGGCGTTGGTGATGATGGTGTCGACTCCCGCTTTCTCGAAAGTAGCGAATAGGCGGCGGGTGAGGGCGAGGGCGGCTTGGTCTTTTCCGGCGTGCATTAATAGTGCGCCGCAACACGGCTGTTCGGCGGGGGCGACGACTTCGCAACCTTCGGCAGCGAGGACGCGCACGGTGGCGGCATTGATTTCGGGCAGGAATTCGCGCTGCACGCATCCCAGCAGCAGCCCCACGCTGGCGCGTGAGCCTTGCGCTGGCGTGATTCCAGAAACGTCTTCGCGCTTGCCTAACTTCGGCACTAGCGCATTGAGTGACGGGAGACCTAACTTTTGATACGCGGAGAAGAACGCACGTCCGATGCGGAGCAAAGCAACGTTGGGGAAGGTGTGGAGAATTGCCCAGCGCTGTACTCGCTGCCGCAGCGGGCGCTTATATTGTTGCTCGATCTGGGAACGTGTTTCCTCGATCAGCTTGCCGTAATTCACGCCGGAGGGGCAGGCGGTCATGCAGGAGACGCAGCCTAGACACGAATCCATGTGCTGAACGAACTTGGGTGTCATCGCGGTCTGGGCCTGGTTCAGCATGTCCATAAGGTAGATGCGGCCGCGGGGGGAATCCATTTCGTTGCCCCAGAGAATGTAGGTGGGGCAGGCTTGCAGGCAGAAGCCGCAGTGGACGCACTGGCTGAGGAGGCCGGGATTAATCAAATGCCCCCTACGAAGACGCCGGGATTTAAGATGCCGCGCGGGTCGAAGCGCTGCTTGATGGCGCGCATGAGTGGGAGTGCGTCGCCGCCGGCGGCCGCGCCCCAGGCGTCGAGCGATTGGTAAGGCCGCATGAGAACCAGCGATCCGCCCATGCCCTCTATCTTCTCGCGCATTGACGAAAGACGGGGGGATTGTACCCAGCCGAGGCCAGTGGCTTGGACGACCGCGTAGCCGTCCAGTCCTTCCAGGGTTTCGGCGATGCGGGCGGGCAGCACGCTGATCTTGGCATCGGCATCCAGGCGCTGGAACACTTCGGCGTGATTTTCGGTAAACGGAGCGATTTCGCGCAGGCGATCCACTTGTGCGTGGATGCCTTCTTCGGTGCCTTCAAACAGCACGTCAATTTGCGGAGCCGCGGCGCCCACACGGACTTGGATCGCGGCGGGGGCAAGTTGGGCGTCGAGGATCTGGTTCAATAGACGCTGCATCGCGTCGAGGTGCGGGATCGCGGCGGTGACAGTGTGGATGTGTTTGGGAAGAGGATGCAGGCGGAAAGTAGCGCTAGTGATGACCCCCAGGGTTCCGAAGGCGCCGGTCACGAGTTTCGATAAATCGTATCCGGCAACGTTTTTGACGACTTTGCCGCCACTGCGGGCGAGCGTGCCATCGGCTAGGGCCAGCGTGACGCCGATAACCAGGTCGCGCAGCCCGCCGTAGCGCAGACGAAGCGTGCCGGTGTCATTGGTCGAGAGGATTCCGCCGATGGTGGCTTTGGCGGGCCACAAGGGATCCACGGCCAGGCGCTGGCCGTGTTGCGCCAAGGTGCGCTGTAGTTCGGCGACGGTGCAGCCCGCTTCGACGGTGACCGTAAGATCGGCCCAGGCGTGTTCGATCATGCGGTTGAGATGGGCCGTCGAGAGCATGACGCCGACGCGCCTGGGGGAATTTCCCCAATCCAATTTAGTGCCGCCGCCGCGCGGGATAACGGACGCTCCGTCTTGGTTGGCGGAGCGCAGGATCTGGGCGACTTCTTCTTCTGACTGGGGCTCGACGATGCGCACGATGTTAGAATCTCTCCGCGAGGCCCGCGGCTTCGAGGGGATGCGGTTGGTACTCACCGGGAGTTTCGCCGCACAGGCGCGGCGTGGGAAACACTTTTGTGGGATTCGCTAACGCCAGGGGATCGAAGGCGCAGCGGAGCTTGTGCATGGTGGCGAGGTCGGGCTCGGCGAACATTTTTCCCATCATGTGTTTTTTCTCTTCCCCTACGCCGTGCTCGCCGGTGATGGAGCCTCCCATTTCGATGCACAGTTCGAGAATGCGTTCGGACAACTTCTCCGCTGCGTGCTCTTGGCCTGCGATGCGGCGATCGTACATGACCAACGGATGCAGGTTGCCGTCGCCTGCGTGAAACACGTTGGCGACGCGCAGGCCGGAGGCTTTGCCGAGGCGCTCGATCTCGTCGAGAATTTTGGGGAGCGCGGTGCGCGGGATCACGCCGTCCTGCACGATGTAATTGGGCGAGATGCGGCCCACCGACGCGAAGGCGGCTTTGCGGCCTTTCCAGACCACGGCGCGCTCCTCTTCGGTTTGGGCGACGCGGATTTCGGTGGCGCCGTTTTCGCGGCAGATGGCAGTGACTTGCGCGATCAGCGTAGAGACTTCGGCTACGGGGCCGTCCATTTCGACGAGCAACAGGCCGCCGCAGCGGGGGTAGTTGGCGTGGACGGCGGCTTCGGCGGCTTGGATGGCGAGGTTGTCCATCATCTCCATGGCGGCAGGGAGCATACCTGCCTCGATGACGCCGCTGACGGCGGCGCCGGCTTCATTCGTGGTGTTGAAAGCGGCAAGCAGGGTCTGCACGCACTCGGGACGCTTCATGATGCGCAGGGTAATTTTGGTGGCGACGCCGAGGTTTAATTCTGAGAAGAAGAAGACTCCGGCTAGATCGTAACCCGGGGTGTCGAGGGTTTTCGAGCCGAAGTGGGCGAGAGTTCCGTCGGGCAGCACGACTTCCAGCGCCAGCACGTGAGTGGTGGTGAAGCCGTACTTCAGGCAGTGGGCTCCCCCGGCGTTTTCGGCTACGTTGCCGCCGATGCTGCATACCGATTGCGAGGAGGG
The DNA here is from genome assembly GCA_030775965.1 of Acidobacteriota bacterium. GTDB lineage: Bacteria > Acidobacteriota > Terriglobia > Bryobacterales > Bryobacteraceae > Palsa-187. The sequence continues at coordinate 6,021 of JALYIB010000046.1, forward strand.
GTCGGGCGCGTAGAAATAACCGGCGTGTGCGACGCGGGCGGTAACGTTCAGGTTGATTACGCCGGGTTCGACGACGATGCGGTGGTTGGCGAGATCCACTTCCAGAATGCGGTTCATGCGGGCGAGGCTGATTACGATTCCGTTGTTCACGGGCAGCGCGCCACCGCTTAATCCGGTTCCTGAGCCGCGCGCGACGAAGGGGATGCGTTCACGATGACAAACGCGGATCACGGCTTGCACTTGTGCAGTGGAGGTGGGGAGCGCGACTGCCAGCGGCATCACACGGAAATTCGTCAGGCCGTCGCATTCGTAGGTGCGGGTTTCCTCGGGGGATGAGATAAAACCGTCCGGGCCGAGGATGCTGCGCAGCTCGTCGAGGAAAGGCATTAGGCGTGCACAAGTTCGCCCGTTTCAATCTGGGAGAGCTTCGATCTCCTTGCCGGCTTTCTGTTCGGCGAGACGTAATTCATGGCCTGAGAACTGTGCCAGTTGTATCACGTTAAGCATAACGGAGTGATTTATCGCACCCAACTAGGCGCGACGTAGGTATAGAACATGGCGAGCAGGCCCATCAGGCAGACTAAGAAGATACTGTGCTTCAACGTGAAACGTAGCAGGTTGGATTCTTCGCCACGGGCCATGCCGGTGGCGGCGGCGGCTACGGCGATGCTTTGCAGGCTGATCATTTTTCCCATGACGCCGCCGCTCGAATTCGCCGCGGCCATCAGCACCGGATTCAAGCCGAGCTGATTGGCGGTGACGACCTGCAAGGTTCCGAACAAGGCGTTGGCTGAGGTATCGCTGCCGGTGAGAAAGACGCCCAACCAACCGAGCAGCGTGCTGAAGAACGGGAACGCCCAACCGGTCTTGGCCGCGACTAAACCCAAGGTCGCGGTCTGGCCGGAATAGTTCATGATGAACGCCAACGCGACTACGCTCGCAATGGTGACCAAAGGGAGCGCCAGTTGCTTCGCCGTTAGCCAAGTCAGGCGCGCTAAGCGTCGCGGACTGACACGCAGCACTAGCGCCGAGGCGAACACGGCGAACAAGCACGACGTCCCGGAGGCGGATAGCAGATTCAATGTGTAGGGGGCTCCGTAGGGCGAGGGCTTGGGTGTGATGGGGGGCATGCGGGTGATCAGATTGTGCAGGGCGGGCCAGGGGATGATCACGGTGGCTTTATCGAGAATCGCCTTGGTGGTGGCGCCGCCCCACAGCAGGACGAAAATCACCAGCAGCAAATAGGGGCTCCACGCCAGGAAAATTTCGCCGGGGGTGTGGCGCGACTTGGTGCGCTGTTCATCGCCGGCGGGGGTCCAGAATTTAAGGAGCAATAGCAGGGCGCCCATGGCTGAGATCGCCCCCAGAATGTCGGTCAGGTAGGGGCCCAGGTAAGTTGAAACGAGGAATTGTACTCCGCCGAAGACCGCGCCGCAGACTATGGCTGCGGGGAACGCGGCGCGGAGCCCGGGCCAGCCGCCCATCACTAACATTAAATAGGACGGCAAGATTAGTGAGATCGGGGTGCAGAGGCGGCCAACGGCGGCGGAGAGAGCGTCCATTGGCAGGTTGGTGACGCGCTGCAGCATGACGAGCGGCGTGCCGATCGAACCGAAGGCGACCGGGGCGGTATTCGCCAGTAGACAAATGCTGGCGGCTAGAAATGGCGGAAAACCCAGGCCTGTCAGCATCGCGGCGGCGATAGCCACGGGAGTACCGAAACCTGCAGCGCCCTCGATGAATGCTCCGAAGGCGAAGGCAATCAAGAGAGCCTGCATACTGCGATTGCCGGTGACGCTGCCTAGCGAATCCTTGATGATGTCGAATTTTCCGGTGTCGACGGTGACGCGATAGAGCAGGATGGCGGTGAATACAATCCAACCGATGGGCAGCATGCCGTTGGCGGCTCCGTAGAGCGCCGAGCTGATGGCGAGCACGAAGGGCATGTTGTAAACGGCAACCGAGATAATGGCCGAGGCGATAAATCCGGCGATGGCGGCGACCCAGGCGGGCTTGCGGAGGACTCCCAACAAAAGCAGCACGACAAAGACGGGCAGCACCGCGACCAGGGCGGAGAGTTTCAGACTACCGGCGAGGGGGGCGTAGGACTGGGCCCACATACTATTGGATTATTGTGGCACGCCGGGGCAGCTAGAAGAATGCAATGGCGCGCCCGGCCAGGCCGACGCCGAACCAGAGGGTGAGGCATAAGCAGGCCGCGAACTTGGTAGTGGGCGAGGGCGGCGTGTCTTTCTTGGTCAGGTAGCGGTGGAAGGTGAAGGTGAACAGGAGCGCCGCGGCCAGCAGTCCCATCTTCACAAAGAAAGGTAAGCTGGCATAACACTTCAAAGCTTCCGATACGAACAGGAGGGATCCGGAAGCCACGGTGGCAATGATTCCCCAGATAGTGAAGGGCATGGCGTCAGAGGCGACTTGGGACAAGGGATGGCCTGCGAGACCCCAGCCGAACAGGCGCAGGTTCACCACCACGAGCGTTCCTAACAACAGCGTCAGGCCGAAGAGGTGGAATACTTCGAG
>JALYIB010000047.1 GCA_030775965.1 Acidobacteriota bacterium
CATCCGCACCACCCCCGTGAATACTGAATCCGTAGTACAAGCCTGCGAAGGCTAATCGTTGTTGTTTAGTGGTATCCGCGCCCGTTGCTAAAACAGCGGGCTAGCCGTCCTGGAAACATTGTGGAGAGGGCGGGACAGGAGAGAATCGATTCTCTGGTGAGTTAAATTGCCGCGGGAGGAAATGGGAGAGAGCAGAAAACTGGTTGATTCAGTCACTTTTCGAAGACCAGCAAGCCGTCCATGACCTTCACCACTCCGGTGGGCCGCCTTCAAAAGCGGCTCACCGCGAGACGATTTTCGTCTTATCTGTGTCCATCGGTGAGCCAATTTCTCAGCCGAAGTGTATGCTGAGTAAGCGATAATTGTCGGGGATGCGTGTCTTCGTTGTCGCCACCTTCGCGCTCATTCTATCCGCGTGCCAGAAAGACGAAACCGTCCTCGTCCCCGACGTCTTCCGCGTAAAATTCGAAACCTCGCAAGGCGACTTCGTCGTCGAAGGCACCAAATCCTGGGCCCCCCGCGGCGTCGACCGCTTCCATGAACTCCTCCGCATGCATTATTTCAATGAGAACCGCTTCTTCCGCGTCGTTCCCGGCTTCGTCGCCCAATTCGGCGTCCACAAAGATTACGATGTCCACGACCGCTGGCGAAAATACTTCATTCTCGACGACCCGCGCATCGAAAAAAATCTCCGCGGCACCTTAGCCTTCGCTCAATCCGAGCCCAACACCCGCGCCACCGAGATCTTCATCAACCTGGCCGATAACCCCGCCCTCGACGCCCAAAACTTCGTGCCCTTCGCGAAGGTCGTCTCCGGCATGGAGGTGGTCGACAAGCTTTATTCCGGCTATGGTGAAATGAGGCCCGAAGGAAAGTTCATCGATCCCAACCGCGTCGAAAACGGCACCAATGCGTACCTCGAACCGCACTTTCCGAAGTTGGATTACATCAAACGCACCGAAATTTTGAAGTAGGAGAATCCCCGTATGATGACCCGCCGCCACCTGTTGCAATCCGCCGCCGCTGCCGCGTTTATTCCACGCCGCCTAGCCGCCGCCGAGCTCACGGCCAGTCCGCTGATGACCACGCTCAGCACTTACATGGCGGAAGCCGCGCGCCGCCCGCTCCCCGCCCCCATCGTCGAAAAAACCAAGCACGTGATTCTCGACACCATCGCCGCCATGGTTTCCGGCTCCCAGCTTCCGCCCGGAAAATTCGCCATCCAGTTCGCCCGCAACTATAAAGGCGATCGCGTCGCAACCGTAGTCGCCTCCAACGTCATGTGCGGAGCCATCGAAGCCGCCCTGTGCAACGGCATGCTCGCGCACTCCGATGAAACCGACGACACTCATCCCCCTTCGCAATCCCATCCCGGCGCCTCCGTCGTGCCCTCCGCGCTAGCTGTCGGCGAACAATTTAATAATGATGGTGCCCGCTTCCTGCGCGCCGTGGCGCTCGGCTACGACATCGGCCCGCGCGTCACCATCACGCTCGGCAAGCTGCAATATATGGTCGACACGCACCGCAGCACCCACGCCCTTTCCGGAACTTTCGGATCGGCAGCCGCCGCCGCGTGCGCCGCCGGCCTCACCGCGCAGCAGATGCGCTGGCTGCTTTCCTACACCGCCCAGCAAGCCGGAGGCCTGGCCTCCTGGCAGCGCGACACCGATCACATTGAAAAATCCTTCGACTTCGGCGGCATGCCCGCCCGCAATGGCGTTACCTCCGCGCTCCTGGTCCAAGCCGGCGGCACCGGCGTAGACGATATTCTCTCCGGAGCCGATAACTTCCTCGACGCCTTCATCCCCAAAAACAGCGCCGATTTACTGATCGAAAAATTAGGCGAGCGCTACGAAGTTACCCGCACTCAATTCAAAAAGTGGACCGTCGGAGCGCCCATCCAGGCCCCGCTCGACGCCATGGAAAACATCCTCCAGCGCACTCCCTTCACCGCCGATCAAGTGAAGCAAGTGACGGTCCGCGTAGCCGCCGGCGAAGCCACCATCGTCGACAACCGCCTCATTCCCGACATCTGCCTTCAGCACCTGATCGCCGTTATGGTAATCGACAAAACCGTAACGTTTCAGACGGCGCACGACGTGGCGCGCATGAAAGATCCCGCCGTGCTCGCCCAGCGCGCAAAAGTAAACCTGGTTCACGACGAAGCGCTCGAACGCTTGATGCCCAAGCGCGTGGCGATCGTCGAAGTGACGCTCAACGACGGCAAAGTTTTAACGGACCGCGTGGAAGCCGTCCGCGGCGCCCCCGACAATCCCATGACCCGCGACGAAGTCGCCGCCAAAGCCCGCCAGCTGATGACGCCCGTGCTCGGTGCCGCCCCCACCGCGAAACTAATCCAACGCATCTTCGATTTAGAAAATCTGAAGAGCGTGCGCGACCTGCGCCCGCTGCTGCAAAAATCTTGACGGCGCGTTAAGGGAGCGCGGCGAAGTTGGCTCGGGCGCGTCTTCCTCCCACCATCGGGAGAGCAGCTTGAAGAAGCGCTGCGCGGCTCAGCTTGGCTAACGGAGCTTGGCTAACGGCGGCGCGCTCAGTCGTCGCCGCGCTCGGTAAACAGCAAACGCCGGATGCTGCGCAAATCGTTCAACGCGCGCCGGCTCTTATGCATTTGCCCCGCCAGCTGCGTCAACTTATATAAAGCCAAATTCAGCGCCCGCACCTGCCGCTCGTCGCTTTTCCCCTCGGCGTCCCGCAAATGTTCACGAACGTCGCCCACCGCCTCTTGAATGCTTTCCTCCAGCAGCGCCACAAACTCGTGCGCGCTTTCGATGGATTCAAAAGGCTTGGCCAGCTCCGCGTATATCTTGGATGCAGGTTGCGTCCCTCCAGGGTACCGCGAAACTGGCGGCGCGTTATGAAATGGGTTCACGCCGCGTCGCGGCAAGCGCCTGTCGAAGCCACCGGTCGGAGAGGCGGTCGACTCGCAGCGCGGCTGGGACCTCCCGTTCAACGGCCGCGATTCTATCCGCCTTTATTGATCGGCGGGCTGCCTGTCCAAGACCTGCGCGATCATCGCCTGCGCCTCCTTCTGAATGCGCTGGAGATGATCGCGGTCTTGAAAACTCTCGGCGTAGATTTTGTACACGTCTTCGGTCCCGGACGGCCGCGCGGCGAACCAGCCGTCTTTCGTAATCACTTTGGTCCCGCCGATCGCATTGCCGTCGCCCGGCGCATTGGTCAACACGCTGTCGATCTTATTGCCGGCCAGTTCCGTCACCGGAATATCCTTGGCCGATAACTTGGCCAGCGTGGCGCGCTGCTCCGCGTTGGCCGGCGCGTCGATGCGCTCATAAACCGGCCGCCCGTATTTGCCGCACAGGCCCGCGTAAACCGCGCCCGGATCTTGGCCGCCGCGCGCCGTGATCTCCGCCGAAAGCAGGGCCGCGATGATGCCATCCTTGTCCGTCGACCATGCCGCGCCGTCGCGCGCCAGAAACGACGAGCCCGCGCTTTCCTCGCCCGCGAATCCCAGCGAAGCCGTCATCAGGCCTTCTACAAACCACTTGAAGCCCACCGGCACTTCATACACTTTGCGCCCCATCCCGGCCGCCACCCGATCGATCATGCTGCTGCTGACCACGGTTTTCCCCACCGCCGCGCCTTGCGGCCAGGCGCTGCGCTGCGCATATAAATACGAAATGCACACGGCTAAAAATTCATTCGGCGGCAGCAGTCCGCAGCTCTTGGCAACGATTCCGTGACGGTCGTGATCGGTGTCGCAGGCGAAGGCGATGTCGAAGCGATCCTTCAACGCGATCAGCCCGCGCATGGCGTAAGGCGACGACGGGTCCATGCGAATCTTGCCGTCCCAGTCGAGCGTCATGAAGCGGAACGTAGGATCGACGGTTTGGTTAACCACTTCCAGATTCAATTGGTAGCGCTCCGCGATCGGCCCCCAATAACGCACTCCCGCGCCACCCAGCGGATCCACGCCCATCTTGATGCCGGAAGCCCGGATCACATCCATATCGATGACCGACCCGAGCCCAGCCACGTATTCGCCGATGAAATCGTGGCGCTGCGTCGCCGCAGCCTTTAGCGCGTCCGCGAAGGGCACGCGCCGCACGCCCGCGAGCTTCGCTTCGAGCAGTGAATTCGCCAGGTCTTCGATGAATTTCGTGATGCCGCTAGCGGCCGGGCCTCCGTGCGGCGGATTGTATTTGAACCCGCCATCCTCGGGAGGATTATGCGAAGGCGTGATCACGATGCCATCGGCCAGCGCCGCGGGTTTGCTGCGATTGTAAGCGATAATGGCGTGCGAAACCGCCGGAGTCGGCGTATATTCGACGTCCGTCAAACCGCTAGCGGCCCGCGCGAGAGCAATGCGCAACTCCACGCCGTTGGCCGCCAGCACTTCGAGCGCGCTCATGAACGCGGGCTCCGACAACGCGTGCGTGTCGATGCCGATGAACAGCGGCCCGCGGATGGACGCCTGCCGGCGATAGGCGCAAATAGCCTGCGCAATCGCCAGGATGTGACGCTCGTTGAAGGAGCCGTTGAGCGCCGTTCCGCGATGCCCCGAGGTTCCAAAAGACACGCGCTGCGCGGCGTCGCCGGAGTTGGGATGAATGCTGTAATAGGCGTCGATCAATCGCGCGACGTCGATCAGAGGAGCGGCGGTTGCCGGTTGCCCGGCCAAAGGGCTGATCGCCATCTATTGACCGGCCGCCGGAGCCGTGGGCTCGGTACGCTGCGCCGAGACAGCCTTTTCTAGATAGGCGGCGATGTCGGCAAACACCGTCCACATGTGCGGCACGAAAACGGGGGGCATACCTCTAACATTTTACAATTAAGCAGAGCCTCAGCCCGCACACGATTATATGTCTCGGCGTGGCTTCCGTCCCGCATACGAAAGATGTGGTCCGATGCGGGGATTCCTATTTAGGACACCAATGCGACGACCCGTCGCCCGGGCGTCACAAACGTAACGTGCGTTCGCGCGGCCACGCTCGAAAGGTGCAAGCCCTGCCCGATTGTGAACTTAAAAGCGCGTAGAAGTTACCTCTTCTTCGACGATTGCACTGGCAAACGCTGCGATTCTGACCGGGAATGAATAGGTCTCTAACGTGCTCCGTCATAGACGCGAATGACTTCCGTTTGTGGCCGGGAAACGCGGACAAAGTGACCGATAAGGTTTCGACCCAGTAGTAGAAGAGAGTTCATTTCGAAAAAAAAGGAGCTACACAATGGCAGGCAAGAACACAGCAGCATTCGGTATTTACAAGAGCAGCGCGCAGGCGGAACGGGCCGTCGACCGCATGCTGGCGGCGGGATTTTCCAACAACGATATTTCCGTACTTCTCCCAGATTCGCAGAGCTCGAAACAATTCGCGCACGAGAAAAACACCAAGGCTCCCGAAGGCGCAACCACCGGAGTGGCCACCGGAGGCGTGGTGGGAGGAACGCTCGGTTTGTTAGCGGGCATGGGAGCGTTAGCCATTCCAGGTCTGGGTCCGTTCATCGCGGCGGGTCCGATTATGGCTTCCCTGGCCGGCCTGGGTGTCGGCGGCGCCGTGGGCGGACTCATCGGTGTACTGGTCGGCATGGGGATTCCGGAGTACGAAGCGAAACGGTACGAAGGCCGCGTTAAGGACGGCGGGGTGTTGTTGTCGGTGCATTGCGACACATCGGATGAAATTTCCAGGGCGAAAGGCTTGCTAAAAGAGACCGGAGCTGAAGATATCTCCTCGGCCGGCGAAAAAGCAGTCAGTTCACATGGCGTGAATGCCGAGACTGTGGGCAAGGTCTAGCGCTTCGCCCCGCCATGGGGCCGCAGTCATGGCAATTGTGGCTTGCGGCCCTTTTATTTCCAATTGCAGAAAACGGGGACAAAATGTCATTTCTTGCATGGATTGTGCTCGGTTTGCTCGCTGGTTTTATCGCGAGCAAGATTGTGAATAAACAAGGCGAAGGCTTATTTCTCGATATCGTCCTTGGAATCGTGGGCGCCGTAGCCGGGGGTTGGCTCTTTAACACTTTCGGAGCTTCCGGCGTCACGGGTTTGAATCTCTACAGCCTCATGGTTGCGGTGGTAGGCGCGGTGGTTCTTCTTGTGGTTTACCACGCCATCCGGCGAACCGTATAGGCCCTAAAGGACACACTATGAAATCCGCCATTGCCCTTTTGAAAAAAGATCACGATACCGTCAAAGGTCTGTTCGATCAATTCGAGAAAGCCGAGGGCCGGCCCGCAAAAAAGAAAATCGTAACGCAGGCACTCACGGAACTCAAAATTCACGCTGCGCTCGAAGAAGAGATATTCTATCCCGCGGTCCGCAAGCCCGTTGGCAACGACATTATGAATGAAGCCGACGAAGAACACCACGTCGCGAAGGTATTGATCGCCGAGCTCGAAGAGATGGACGGCCACGAAGATCATTACGACGCGAAGTTTACGGTTTTAGCGGAAAACGTACGCCACCACATCAAAGAAGAAGAGAACGAAGTCTTCCCGAAGGCTAACGGCGCGGCCATCGATTTCGAGGCACTGAAGCAGAAAATGGTGGATCGCAAAGAAACATTGCTGGCGAAGGGGGTCCCTAAGGCGGCCGAAGCGGTGATGGTGGGCGCCATGCACGGCAAGGGCGACTCGCCCGCTCGGGCGGCTGAAAAGGCGAAGGCGCCGCCGAAACGGTCCGGGAAATAAGTTCGCAAGCGCAAGACACCGGGAAGTACATTCTGAAATAACGAAAGGAACAAAATGCCAGACACAAATTACAGCTATGAAAACGAGAGCAGGCAGATGTCGGACCAGGCTTCCGAGATCGCCAAACAGGCCAAGGACGCTCTTACCGACACCGCCAAAACGGTTAAGGACAAGACTCAAGAATTCGGCCGGGCGGCGGTAAATAAACTTGAAGAGAACCGCGTCTCGGCCGCGGGGGCTTTGCACAGCGCCGCCACCAGCCTGCACGAAAACGCTTCGAAGTTGCCGAACGGGCCGGATTTGGCGCACTCGGCGGCCGAAAAAGTGGATGCCGTGTCGGGCTATCTGCAGGGTCATGACACCAAACAGATGATGGCGGATGTGGAAGCAATGGTTAAAAAGAACCCCATGCCCTCTCTCTTGATCGCGGGCGGCCTGGGCTTCCTGATTGGCCGGACCCTTCGCAATAACTAAGCCGTAAACGTCTATGCCCCGTAACGAGGAACGTTCGGTTTCCGATGTCCTGCAGGATATTTTGGGAAACCTGCAGGACATCGTTCGCTCCGAAGTCCAGCTTGCCAAGGCGGAAGTGAAAATGGAAGCTGGTCATACTGCCAAAGCCGCCAAACCGCTGATTGCCGGCGCGGTGCTGTCGCTTTACGCCGGCGGACTGTTGCTGGCCGCTCTGGTGCTTGGCCTGTCACTGGTGCTCCCGCCATGGATCGCCGCCTTGGCCGTGGGCGTTTTGATCGCGTCGCTGGGCGCAACTCTAATCGCTATGGGACGAGCCCGGCTGCGAGGGGTGCACTCCAAATCCGAAGAAACCATTGAGACCATGAAGGAGGATGTGGCATGGCTGAAAGACCAGAGCAGATAGCGAGACATATTGAATCCGCCCGCAGCGAACTCGGCAGCAATTTGCATGAGCTGGAGGCAAAGGTGAGGCACGAAGCCGACTGGAAAACCCATTTCGAGCGAAATCCCATGACACTTCTCGGGCTCGCCTTCGGAGGCGGCGTGTTGCTGGCGTCGATGCTCGGCGGGTCGCGCCGGGGCGCCAACACGCCCCCCCCGGCGCATCAAAATGGCAGACCTGGGGGCGGCCTCCGGAATACGCAAATTTCAGACAGTTGGGGCACTCTGAAAGGCGCGTTGCTCGGCCTTGCTGGAGCCAAAGTTCGCGATGCTCTCAATGAGGCACTCCCCGGCTTTTCGGAGCAGTACGAAAAGCTGGCGCGTGAAAAACCCGCATCAACGTCCCCGTGGCAGGGACATGAATTCGAATCCACCGCCCACCGCGTATAGGTTGTTTTTGCGGCTCGGCTCATCATCGCAGGCGCGATGTTCGGCTTCCTCGGGTGGACCGGGCCGCCTCCATCCACAACTCACGTGAAACCAGTGAACATTTTCACAGCGACGAAGGAATTTGAAACCTGGGTCAGCGCCCAGATTCCGGTGGTTCGAGATCAACTATCGGACAAGCACAAAATGATGGCGCGGGACCCGGTGCATTTCCTCAGAGGTACGTTTTATCGCTGGGCTCAGTTGTTTCCCAAGGTCTGCCCGGATTTGGCAAAATCACCGCGGGTTTTAGGCGTAGGGGATCTCCATATTGCCAGCTTCGGCACGTGGCGCGATGGTTTTGGCCGTTTGATCTGGGGCATTGACGATTTTGACGAAGCCTATTCGCTGCCCTGCGCCAACGATCTGGTCCGGCTCTCCGTCAGCGCTGTACTGGACGCATCGGAAGGCGCGATTGCGGTCGGTGTACGGAATGTTTGCGAGGTCGTCTTGGAGGGATACCGTGCGGCGCTCGAATTGGGCGGACGGCCGTTTGTGCTGGAGGAGGAACATAAATGGCTGCGCGGTATTGCTTTGAATCGTCTGGATGTCCCGTCCGATTTCTGGGGAAAAATGAGTGCGCTCCCCACGGTGAAAAGCCGCATTCCCGGCGATGCAAAAAAGGCGCTGGAAACTTTGCTCCCCAGGCCGCTGCCTCCCTATCGAGTGGTGCGACGCATTGCCGGGGTGGGGAGCCTGGGGCATCCGCGCTATGTCGCGCTCGCCGAATGGAAGGGCGGGAAGATTGCGCTGGAAGCGAAATCGGCGACACCGTCCGCCTGTGCCTGGGCTCGCGGCGATCGGAACAAAACGATTCACTATCAAGACATCCTGGAACACGCCGTACGTTGCCGCGATCCTTACGTGCGGCTGTGCGGCAAATGGCTGGTGCGGCAACTTGCGCCCGATTCCTCCCCTGTTGAGATCGAGTCCATGAAAGGAGCCAGTAATCAAGACCGTCTCCTCCACGCGATGGCTTGGGAGACCGCCAATATTCACCTTGGCAGTGCGCAGGCGAGAACGCGCATTTTGGCATACTTGAAAAAAAGCTCGGGCAAATGGCTCCGTACCGCGGTCAGGGATATGGCTAAGACGACCATTGACGATTGGAAGGCCTGGAAGAAAGCCCGGCGATAAGCGCGAGCCTTAAGGCCCGCGCGGCGCAGCGGCCGGTAGCGAACCCGCAGGAATTCGCGCGCCAGCGGGTCGAGTATACTCAATGAAAGTCACCCCATGCCCAGTTTGCTAACCACCTCCACTCTTGCGATTCTGGCCGCACCGTTCTGGTTCGCCTCAGCAGTTGCCGGCGGCGAATCGCTTGATCCGCTGACGGTCGATCCGCCGCACTACACCCTGGAAATCGAAAACCAGTGGACCCGCGTGTTTCGCGAGCACATGGGGCCGCATGACACGATGGTCATGCACCAGCATCCCCTTCCGGGCTCGGTCATCGTGATGTTGACGGATCGCCACAACCGCCTGACGGCTCCCGATGGCACGGCCCGCGAATTCCAAAATAAAGCGGGTTACGTGATGTGGTCGGCCGCCAGCAGCCACCGAAGTGAAAACCTGGAGGCGATTCAGTTTGAAGCGTTGCAAATCGAACCCCGCGTCCCCCCCGGAGCACCCGTCACGCCGGCCCCTGCCGAAAAATCCGACCCCGTCTTGACGGACCCCCAGCACTTTCACCTGGAATTGGAAAACGAGTACGTACGCGTCATTCGCATCCATGTTGGTCCCCACGAAAAGTTGAGCTTGTACAAGCACCCGGATACCAAGGCCGTCGTCGTCTACCTGACGGACTACAACGCGAAAGTTACGGGAGCCGGGGGCGAATCGAGTCAGCTTTCCTATAAGGCCAAGCAGGTGCGTTTTGTCGACGCCTCCGGAGCGCACCAGGAGGAGAACGTAAGCGGTTCTCCGGCGGAGCTGATCCGAGTCGAGCTAAAACAAGCGCGCTAGGACGGCAAGACTGTTACCAGCGATTTGTTGAGATTCACTGCAAAGAAGCTGGAAGCGATGCCTGGATGTCGGCGCATCCGTCCCCTACTTTCTCATATGTGGCCGCTACCTTATGATTAATTGAATGTGATCTGCCAGTTTGATATGCTCCGTATGGAACGGAGATCGCTTATCTATGCGTGGCTACGTTGCGATGGTTGTTGACGCGGCCCCGAAGGGTGAGCCGATGCCATTGCGTCTTGGATCCCACACCGATCGCCACCCTCCGTTGAATCAAAGCAGGTCTGGGATGCTGATATTACGAACAAAGAGGATGGCCACTCTGCTGCGGGGGTTGCTTGGATGCTTCGTTGCGGCGAGCGCTTTCGCCCAGCAAAGTCTCAATGGGCCACCCGATACGATTTTCTTGAACGGCAAGATCATCACGGTCGACTCGGGTTTCACGATTCAGCAGGCATTCGCCGTCAAGGGCGAGATGTACACGGCTGTGGGGAGCAATGCCCGTATCCGGGCGCTCGCGCGCAGCAACACTCGCATCGTGGATCTCCAGGGCGCCGCGGTCATTCCAGGACTGTCAGATAACCACGATCATCTCTATAACAGCGGAAAGGTGATGCGCGGCATCGACCTGGTCGGCGCCACTTCCACTGAGGAAGTGCTGAGACGGCTAGGAGACGGCCTGGCTAAAGCCAAGCCAGGCGAAACCGTTTTCGGCAGCGTCGGCTGGAGAGCGCCGCTGACCAAAAAAGATCTGGACCGGCTTTCAACCGAAGTGCCCATCGTTGCTCTGCGCGGGCGTCGCGGAGCGGCGCTGCTGAACTCGGCGGCTCTCAAGAAGGCGGGGATTACCAAGGACATGCAATCCTACCTGGGAATGCCGGTGCCGAAAGACGACAGAGGTGAGCTCACGGGCGCCCTGCCCGACTGGCCCGCTGGATACTACGCGATGGATAAAGCGGTGCCTCCGCCTACGCCGGAAGAAGAAGATAGGATGATCGCGGATGGACAAAAAGAGAGAAACGCGCTGGGCATCACCAGCATCCGCGATCTCTCGAATTGGCCACCCGGCATGCGCGCCTTCGTGCGGATGTGGCGGCAGCAACGGCTGACTTTGCGCGTGAGCATGGGACTGGAACTGCCGGACCGCAACGATCCGGCCGCCCTGCTGCGCCAGCAGGTGGTGACGCCCGGATTTGGCGATCACTGGCTGCGCATTGATTCGGCGGGAGAAGAACCCTGGCCGCCCGATTTCCCACAGGAAAAGTATGTGTCTATGATCCTGGAAATCAACCGGCTTGGCTGGCGGCATTCATCGCATATCCCGAACAATGTTGCCCTGGAAAATCTTCTCGAGGCCTACGAAGCAGCCGACCGCGAGAGTCCGATTCGCGACAAGCGATGGATCGTCGAGCATGCAGCCAATCTCACGCCCCCGCTGATGGACCGGCTCGCCAAGCTTGGCGTTATTGTCTCAGTCACCACCAATTACTCGGGTTATCCCGGCAATTATGAAATGGCGGTTCAAACCCTGGGTCGAGAGCAGGCTGAGCGTCAAACGCCGGTGAGGGAAATGCTGGATCATCATTTGGTGGTTGTCATCGGCAGCGATTACACCGGGTCGACTCCGGATTCGCTCACTCCCAATAACCCGTTCATCCCCCTCTACTACTATGTCTCGCGGAAAACGCGCGACGGAAGAGTGCTCGGACCGCAAGAGAAGATCACTCGCCAGGAGGCGCTGCGTATCGCTACCAACAACAATGCCTTTGCCACCTGGGAAGAGCAGGTCAAGGGCTCGATTGAGCCCGGCAAACTGGCGGATTTCGTGATTCTTTCCGGAGATTTTATGACCGTTCCCGAGGAGGAGATTCTCAAGCTCCATCCATGGGCTACTTATGTAGGGGGACGGAAAGTGTACTCGGCGTCCGATGCAAAGGGCGGCTTCTGACCCAACGCCGCGTGAAGCGGCCCGTAGGGATCGCGCAGGGAGGTCAGCGCAACCGCTCGCGCGAAAAAGTGGTAGCGCGGAGATCCGCTCGCTATGGTTTTGGAGTCGCGTTAGCGCAGCTCCTGCACTACCAATTGTAGTTTCTGCGGCGCCGCCTCGGTCCGCGGGCGCGCCACTGCCGCCGGGTCATCGAGCGCCGAGCAATGCAATTCAAATACGCTCATAATCTTTTCGGCAATTGTATCCACGGTATAGGTGCGTCGCGCACCCGGGGTCGCCAGGTAAGGTGCACTGGTGTTCGCCGCAAGAATCGCGTGCGCCGCCATGTACGACGCTCGTTCCAGCTGCTTTGCATTCATAGGAACTCCTGCGCTTTACCGCTGCACTTCAAATGCCACACATACGAAACAAACGCCCGGCCTTAGAATCTAATTCTGAAGGTGTAATGGGATGCGTAGCGTTTTCTTAGCTTTGACCATGGCGGCCATGGGCCTCGCTCAGTAGAACGATCTGGCCGCCATCCACCCGCCAGCGTCCGCAACGGCATCCCATCGCCAGTCATTCCATCGCCACGGGCTGCTTTCGAGAAACCTCGCCGCCGGTGACTCCGTAGCTGCCTATCACAGCCCCCCCACACAGCGCGCGCCACCGAACCAGCCGGGATAACCCGCGAACTCGAACAGCGCCTTCCCTCCGAATAAAGTTAGCGCGAAACAATAGCAGCCCGCCCGGCTCTAACGATGGAGGATTCAAAAATGAAAATTCAACCGCTCGTTTTGGCCTTTGCTTTCGCTGCGGCCACGGCAATCGTGTCGGCGCAGGCGCCTGACAATACGAAAGTGAACAAGCGCGACCGCGCCGCCGGCGAGGCTACCGCCGATCAGCAGAAAAACAATCGCTCGGATCTGGATCTCACGAAGGACATACGCAAGTCCATCGTGGACGATAAATCGCTCTCCACTTACGCCCACAACGTAAAAATCATTAGCCAGAACGGGACCGTCACTCTCAAAGGTCCGGTGAAGTCGGAAAACGAAAAGAACTCCATCGTCTCCAAAGCAGTTTCCATTGCAGGCAGTGCGGACAAGGTTGTCAATCAGATGTCGGTGAAACAGTAACTCGTCTTCGCGTTTAAAAAAGGAGCAATATGGCTGGAAAAAATACAGCGGTTTTTGGAATCTACAAGAACTCCGCGGCAGCGGAGCGCGCAGTGGATCAGATCCTGGCGGCAGGTTTTTCAAACAACGACATCTCGGTGTTGTTGCCGGATAACCAAAGCTCTAAGGAATTCGCCCACGAGAAGAACACCAAGGCGCCCGAAGGCACCACCACCGGAGCTACCGCCGGCGGAGTGATCGGCGGCACGCTCGGCTTGCTGGCCGGGATCGGCGCGCTGGCGATTCCCGGAGTGGGTCCCTTTATCGCAGCCGGTCCCATCATGGGCGCGTTGGCCGGTTTGGGCGTAGGCGGCGCGGTGGGCGGCATCATCGGCGCCTTGGTAGGCATGGGCATTCCGGAGTATGAAGCCAAGCGCTACGAAGGCCGCATCAAGAACGGCGGCGTTCTTTTATCGGTGCACTGCGCCATTTCTGAAGATATAGACCGCGCCAAAAATCTTCTCAAGCAAACCGGGGCGGAGGACATCGCCTCGGCCGGAGAGAAGTCGGTGAGCACTCACGGCGTCGACACCGAGGTGCATTCGCACCGCTAAACTCTATAGCCGGACTGAACAACAAAAAGGGCGCCGCGGAATACCGCCGGTGCCCTTTTTGTTTTTTGAATGGATGCGGAAGGCGCCGCCGGCGGTGACTAGAAATTCCGGAAACAGTCGTCGGCGGACGGCGCTTTCTGGATGTCGCCGAGATCTTTCAACTGCGCGATCAGCATTGCCCAGCGCTCCTTGGTCATGCTGCCGAGCGGCGCCCTGGCCGTGTCGATCAACGGCTTCTGGGCGGCGGCGACTTCCGCGAAAACCTCCGGCGCCATCGAGGGATTTAGTTGATTCATGCGCTGGTTGGCGGGCATCGGGTCGTCAAGGTAAGCGCGCCAGCCTTCGCGGACTGCCGCCACCATGGCTTTCGCGCGCTCTGGATTTTGGCGAAGGAAATCGCCGGAGGTGGTGAGCACCGTGGTGTAGGGATTGTAGCCGGTGCCGGACACGGGAAACACTTGCACGCCGGCGCCCTGGTGTTGGGCGGTCAAGGGCTCGGACACGATAAAACATTGCTGTGCAAAATTGTTGTCCGCGAGAAACGCGCTGATGTCGCCCCCGGGCGAAGGCACGACTTTCACTTTGTCGAAGCCGTATTTCTTTTCGAGCAAGCGGGCGTAGGGGAGGCCGCGCTGGATCGCTAGCGTTCCTCCGCTCCTTAGCAAGTCCGCTAAGCTCGTCAACTTACGTGACGCGTGCACCATGATGCCTTGCGGATTTTGTTGGAACACGGCGAAGAGCGCCACCACGTCGTTGCCTTGGGAGCGCGCGACCACCAGTTCGTCCGCGGAGACGACGCCGAACTCGGCCGAGCCCGCGCCGACCATCTGAATGGTGGGCGTACCCGCGCCTCCCGGCAAAATGTCGACGTCGAGGCCGTGCGCTTGATACGGAGCCGCGTAGAATCCGCCAAATTGCGGGTCGGGTTTCCAGTTGAGCGCGAGCCGGATCTTGCCCGGCGCTTTGCCGCACGCGGCCAGCAGCGCGGCGCTACCCGCGAATACGAACTGTCTACGGTTCATTGTTCCGACGCGTGCCATCGCCGCAGCGTAACATAACTCACCAGGTTGATCAGTCCGAAGAGCGCCAAGCCTAGCAACGACGCCAGCAGCACGGCGGCGAATACTTTGTCTACTCGCTGCTGGGTGCGGGCGACGTCGACTACCGATCCCAGGCCTTGGCCGCCGATGAACTCCCCCACGATCGCGCCGATCACGGCCAGGCCGGAAGCGACGCGCAATCCGGTGAGTATTTGCGGCAAGGCGGCGGGGAAGCGCAATTTCCACAATGTGACGAAGGTGGATGCGCCGTACAAACGGAAGAGATCGCGCAGCGCGGGCTCGGTGGCGAGAATGCCGCTGAGCGTGTTGGCGATCACGGGGAAGATCGACACCACGAATGCGGACGCCACCACCGTACGCGCGCCGTAGCCGAACCAGATCACCAGCAGCGGGGCGATGGCGATGATGGGCACGGTTTGGAAGAACACGGCGTAGGGATAAAAGGCGCGTTGAATGGCGCGTGAGGAGGAGAGGAAGACGGCAATGGCGATTCCTATCGCGGTGCTTAAGAGGAAGCCGATCAGGGCGCTGGCGGAAGTGGTGAACAGCGCGCCTAGCAGCTCGGCGCGGTTTTCGATCAGAGCGCGCAGCACGGAGCTCGGGGCTGGGAGAAGATACGACTTCACTAAACCGTAGCCGACGGCCAACTCCGCTGCGGCGGTTACCGCTACCAGCGGGACCAGCGCCGGAACAACGCGGCGGATCATGATTCTTCCTCCATTGCCGCGAGAAGAGTTTGCATTTCGCGGCCTAGGCGCGGGTCCGTGCGCAGTTCGCCGTTGCGTTCGGCGGGGAGATCGAGACGGCGGTCGAGCTTAATGCCGCCGCCGCGTTTGGCGAGAACTACGGCGCGGTTGGCTAGGAAAGCGGCTTCTGAAATCGAATGGGTTACGAAGACTACGGTGATGCCGCGCGTTCGCCACAGTTCACGGAGTTGGGTATCCAAACGGAAGCGCGTGATTTCGTCAAGCGCGGCGAAGGGTTCGTCCAAAAGCAATAGGCGGGGCAGCGTGACGAGCGCTCGCGCTAGCGACACGCGCATGCGCATGCCGCCGGAAAGTTGCGCCGGGTAGCGGTCCTCGGCTTCGAACAAGCTTACTTGCTGGAGGGCGGCGCGTGCGGTCGCGTGGCGTTCTTTCCGAGCGACGCCCATGAGTTCCAGCGGCAAGGCGGCGTTGTCGAGGACAGTGCGCCACGGCAGCAGGTGCGCGTCTTGAAACACGAAGCCGGCCTGAAAGCGCTCTTCAGGTTGGATGGCGATGTGTCCGGCGGTGGGCGCGATGAGTCGCGCGATCATGCGCAGCAATGTGGACTTGCCGCATCCGGAGGGGCCTAGAATCGCGATGAATTCGCCGGCGGCGATTTCGAGATCCATTCCTGAGATCACGACGAGATTGTCAAAGGTTTTGCGTACGCCTTCGAGGTGCAGGGCGACGCCGCCGGATGGTTGCAGGGCGCGCCCCTATTTCACCACCGTCTTGGCGACGGCTTGGTTCTCGTAGGCGTCGGAAACGCGTACGGCGATGGTGGCTTCGCCCGCGCCGCGGTCGGCTTCGAAGCGGTAATCGTGTTCTTCGGAATCGCTGAGGCGGGTGGTGGGCTCGACTACTTTCCATTCGCCGCCGTTGACGGAATATTCGGCTTTGGCTAGCACGTTGAGCGCGTCTTTGGCGTGGAAACGGACCTCGATTTTCGCGCCTTGCGCGGTGGCGGTGAGCGCGGTGATTTCCGGCGCGGTGTTGTCGATCAGGAAGCGCTCGCTTTCGCGCGACGCGGTGAGCGTTTGTTCGGGCGTGTTCGAGGGGGCGTCGCTGGCGGTGACGCGGACGCGGTATTTTCCGTCCGGGAACGCGGTCGAATCCCAACTGTAGAAGCGCTCGCGCAAGTTGTCGCGCAGCGGTTTCCAGGTGGTTTCGTTCTCGCCGCGGATCTCGATCTTGAAGAGAAGCGTATCGCCGTTGTCGTCGTTGGCGAGCCAGCGTGCGCCGAGGAAACCTTTGGCGAAGGTGAGAGCGGGCGAGGCTCCGCTGTCGGAAGCTGCGCGGGCGGGGGCGGGCGCCGGATTCGCGTGGCCCAATACCGGCAGCGTCAAAGTCAGTGGATTCGGGGGAGTAGCAGGCGCGGGTGCTGGGAATTTGTAATTGGGCGGAGTGGATTCGACCGCTTCCATCACCGGCGCGACGTTCTTCATCTCATAGGCGGCGGTGACGTCGTAGAGTTCGGCGGAGCCCGCGACGGTGGCGCGGTATTGCAGGAAGCGGGCGGCGGGCGAGGTCACGCGATCGCCGGCGAGTTTAGCCCAGGGGCTCCAGTCTTTTTGAGCGCGGCTGACGTTGCCGCTGCGGGTTTCGAAGGTCACGGTTCCCGATCCGCCGTAGAGCGAGGTCATGCGGCCCCAATAGGAAAAGGCGCCGGCATCGAGGACATCGCTTTCTAACGTGCCCGAGGGCTCGCGCTCCGGGCCGATCGAAAAAATTTCGCCGATATTGCCGGTCACGCCGTACAGGCGTCCGTTGGCGCCTTGGGCGAAGCCGGTGACTTGCGCGGCGGCCAGGTTCAAGAGGCGCGTGTAGGTGCGATCGGAATCCAGGCGATAGACGTTGCCACGATTGCCGGTGCCGGCAATGACGCTGCCTTGCGCGTCGAAGGCGAGCGCGTAGACCACGTCTTGCGGGTGCGTCCACACGCGGCGGGCGTAGCCGTCGGGTTGAATGCGATAAATTTCGGAGCCGCCTGGTACGCCGATGGGCGCTGCGTTACCGGTGGGCGGAGTGGCGGCGGGGCCGCCGATGGGGACGAGCGTAATGGTTCCCTGGCTGGTTTGCACCTGCCGCTGCGGCGTGGGGGCGGGTGCGGCGGCGGGGGCTTTGGTTCCGGTGCCGGCGGCGTATACGTTGCCATTCGGCGCGACAGCCACGGTGGTGATTTCGCGCTTGTCGGCTTCGTACAAAACGAAACCATCGCCCGCGGGGGAGATGCGCAGGATCAGGCCGCTGGGGTCAGTGCCGGCGATCAGGTTGTCATGCGCGTCGATGGCCAGCGAACGGACGTGGGCTTCTTCGGTGCGATAAAAAACAGAGCCCGCGCCGTTAGGCGTCACGCGGTGGATCTCGCCTTGGTCGCCGGTGGCGACGAACAAATCGCCATTGCTGGAGAAGGCCATGGCCCAGATGTATTTCGCGTGCGGGTCGTAGAAGACTTCGGATCTTCCGGAGGTGTCGACGCGGAAGACTTTGCCGTCGGGCGAGGTGGCGGCGTA
>JALYIB010000048.1 GCA_030775965.1 Acidobacteriota bacterium
TTTGGACCCGGGCGGCAGCGACAAGTGCCTCGTTGGTGTCGTTCGCCGGCGGAAACTTCATGTCACCGGAGAGCAGCGCCGCCGCGAGTTCATGGTCGCTCTTTGCCAGCACTTTATCGATCGTGCCGACGTTCAGCTCCTGCGCGAGCGCGAGTTGTTGTTCCAGGAGCTCGCGCCACCGATCGAGCTGATGGGTCATGCGATCGAGTTCAATGAATTGCCCCGACGTGGGCTGCGATTGATACCAGCGGGCAAGCTGTTCGCGGTACACGGGGAGAAACTCCAATTCATCCGTGACGAGGCGCATCACGCGCGCGACGACTGCGTCATCCAGGAGGTAAGGTTGGTCGCGCGCTCGGAGTAGCTGCTCGTACTGCTCACGCGTGTTCGCGAATTGCTCATCGACATCCCGCGCGACCTTGGGCAGCGCGCTCAACGGCTGCCACTGCAGACTCTCGGAATCGGTCATCGATGCGGTCGTCCCATCGCCTCACCCGAAATGAGCCTTGTGGGGTTCCGGAGCATTTTCTCGAATGTTGTGTTCGGGAGGCGATACAGACGGTCTTGCCGATCGAACAAGAATCTACGGAATAATAGGTGCTTCACGGATTGACTCGAGTAATCGCACGCCCTGGCGGATCGCCACGCTAATTCGAGCCACCGAAATCGGTCACGTCCCGCACGGAGATGGTATCCGGCGTCCGTCGTAAGGCGCGTGCTGTCTGTAGGACGGCGTTCAGTGCCTGGGGATGAGCGACCAGCCGACGGCGAGTCGCTTCGAGCTCCCGCTCCGTCGCGACGGCAGTGCCGTGACCATTCAGGATTTGATTCTCGAGATCCGCCTGCTTGCGCAGCAGGGCGACTATTTCATCGACGTTGTCCATGGGGTTTCCTCTTGGCTCGACGTTTCGTGCGTGGAATGGGTCGCTTCTTCGGCATCTTACGTTTCAGTTTCTCAGGTTTTGGCGTCTTTTGGCGCTTCTTACGTTCCGCCAGGAGCCGGCTTTTTTCAACTGCGCGTGCGAGCACGTTCTTGAGCTGATCCCGGTAACTGGCGACGTCGGTTTCCAGCGCCGCGATCCGCGTATCGCGGGCGCGGATCGTGGCTTGATCGCGCTGCACGGCGCTCATCAGCTGCAGTAATTGTTCGCGCGATTCCTCGAGCGCGCGCTCCCGACTCCGTAAGCGCTCGTCCAATTCGGCCTCGCGCAAGGTGAGGACGTGCGAGCGCACCTCATGGCGCCGCTGCTCCTCGTCCGCGGCTCTTTTACTAGATACCAGTTCCAATCGGGCGCGCTGCCGGCCCTCATCGAGCGCCCGCAACCACAGGGCCTCGGCGACATGCAGAACACCTTCCGGTAACCGATGGAGCGCCGCGGGCCCGGAATCGAGACGGGTGGCCAGTCGCTGCCACCACGCGTCAAGCAGGGGATTGATGGTGTTGGGTGACCCGGAGCCGATTTCGGCGCGCACTTTCTCGATGGTGGGCCGCGAGCCTTGTCGCAAGAGTGCATCCGCCGCGCGTTCGACGTCGGCGGCGGTAATACCGCGTTCCGGGACGCCATAACGCGGGGCTGAGTCAGTCGTTTCCGTCATGAAGCGTATACTACACCATATATAGTCTGCGGGAATTAATACGTAGAGAGCAGGGATAATTGAAGTTAGCCGGACTTATGGAGTAGACTAATTTCGTGGAAAGTCATTTTAATGGGGGAAAATTGGCGCCGGCGCCGACCGCGGCGGTCGCTCATTTGCCGACGCCGGCGGACAATGTCCGTGGCTGGTGGCGCAAAGCGCGCCGCGTGTACCCCGAAGCCACCCTGCGCGCCTGGCGCTTCGACTGGGCGGCTTTTATCGCGTTCTGCAAGGCGCGTCGGCTGTTGCCGCTACCCGCGAGCCCCGCGACGGTCGCCGCCTTCATCGAGGGCTGCGGTGAGGCCGGAAAAAAACCCGCCACCGTCCGCCGCTATCTCGCGACCATCGCCTGTGCGCATCGCGCCGCGAAACTGCTCAATCCCAATGACGACGAAGATGTGAAACTCGCCCTCAAGGGTCTCTACAATAGATCGCCGAAGCGCCAACGGCAAGCCAAAGCCCTGGGCTGGCACGAAATCAAGCGCTTTTTGGTTACGGCGGGGGAGGGCATTCGCGCCGATCGCGAGCGCGCGCTCCTTTCGGTGGGCTATGACACGATGGCGCGGCGGAGCGAGCTCGTCGCACTCGATGTGGATGATTTTAGTTTCTTGAGCGATGGAACCGGGCGGGTGTTGATTCGTCGCTCGAAGACGGACCAGGCGGGGGAGGGGAGCAAGGCGTATTTGTCGCCGGATACGGTGGCGTACCTCAAGGCGTGGTTGCGAACTTCCGGCATTAAGCGGGGGGCGGTGTTTCGGCGGCTCATCGGGCGGGGGCGCATTGGCGACCGATTGCAGGTGGATTCGATTGCGCAAACGTTCAAGCGGGTGGCTGAGTTTGTGGGCATGACAGCAATAGAAGCAAAAGACGTCAGCGGGCACTCGATCCGGGTCGGCGCGACCCAGGACATGCTGGCGCTGAACATTGATCTGGCGTCGGTGATGCAGGCGGGGCGCTGGAAAACGACGGCGATGCCGATGCGGTATGGGGAAGATATTCAGGCGGGACTCGGTGGCATGGCGCGCACGGCGAAAGCACAGGGGCGCGCGAAGTAATTATTCCCATCACCTAATTGACCGGAATATGTGGGTGCCGAAATCCCCTAGCTTTTCAGCGCATCTTCCACTAAGACCAATACGGTGACGGTAGATCGCAATGCATCATACAAAGCGCAATTTTTTGCTAATATTGGGAATCAACCCCGCAGATCGCTTCCGGGGCCAGAGGCCAGCCGGCGCTGAAGGGCGGTAAGCGCGAAATGGCCCCGAGTTAAGGAGCGCCAATTTCTTTGTGACTTTCGCTGGATTATGTTAAGTGATAGCGGTATGAGGGCACGCAATCCTTGAATCCAAGCCTGCGATAGCGCGCTCACACCCCCTTTGCCGGGTTGCCTGTCTCGAAATATATTCTCATAATGCGGAATGCTCATCGGCTACGCCCGAACCTCCACGACCGACCAGAATCCTGCCCTTCAGCTTGAAGCCCTGAAAGCAGCGGGGTGCGAACGTGTCTTCGCCGATGAGGGTATCAGCGGCGGGGCGATCAAGCGCCCTGCCCTCGACAAGGCCCTTGCCAGCCTGAAGGGTGCGGATATCCTCGTCGTCTGGAAGTTGGACCGCCTCGGCAGGTCCCTTTCGCACCTGATTAACATCACGAAGCGCCTCGGCGACCAGGCCATTGGATTTCGGTCTCTGTCGGAGGCCATCGATACGACGACGGCGTCCGGTTTCCTCCTCTTTCCTATCATGCGCGCTCTCGCCGAGTTCGAGCGGTCCCTGATTGTTGAGCGAACGCGCGCTGGCATGGCTTTCGCGAAGCAGCGCGGCACGAAGCTCGGTCGCAAGCCAAAACTGACAGCCGACCAGATAGCGCACGCCAAAAACCTCATCGACATCGGAGAGAGTCCACGCCAGGTTGCGAAGACTTTGGAGATTTCGGTCGCGACTCTCTATCGCTGCATTCCTGCGGTCGCAAGCAACCGTAACAACTACGACCTTTTTAGCACCGGCTCCTCTCGATGACAGCCGAAACCGACCTCGCGCCGACCATTGAAGCGCGAGATAGACAACAAGAAACAAAGGACGAGACCCGCATGTTTCAGCAGGCCTTGAAAAATGAATCGGTTTTGAAGATCAACGGCAAGCGGCCTACCTCAATTGCGCCAAAGGCTACGTCAGCCAAATCCGCGAAGACTCTCACAAAGGCGAATGCCGCCCTGGTTCCGAAGACCGTTAGCAAAGCGGTGTTCACGAATAAAGAGCTGCAGCGACTTGCCTTCTACGCCGACGAAAACGTCCTGATCTTGAATATGGACGTTCGCGAAGCTATGGCGCATTTGGCCCGCGCCGGCGTGACCGTGAATTGCATGGTGACCTCGCCGCCCTTCTATGGGCAACGTGACTATGGGGTAGAAGGTCAAATTGGACTCGAAGAACATCCGCAAGAGTTCATTGGCAAGCTAGTCGATTGTTTTGAGTCAGGCCGCAACGTCCTCTCTGTAACCGGCAGTCTCTGGGTCAATCTCGGAGATACCTACTGGAGTGGAAAAGGCGAGCACAAGAGCGGAGAGGTGAAACAAAGTGCGCGTAGGTTTGGACTCCGACCGCAAGATAGGACGGGCGACGGGCTGCTTTGCAAGCCGAAACAGCTCTTGCTGATACCTCATCGCTTTGCTATCGCCATGCAAGACAAGGACTGGATTGTTCGCAATGACAACGTGTGGGTGAAGCCGAATCCGATTCCGGACCAGGTTAGGGACCGTTGCTCGATGTCGCATGAATATGTCTTTCACATGGTCCGTTCGCGTTGGTACTACTTCAACAAGGAGTTTGTGGCGCGCCGCTCCCATTCTGGAAGCTTGTTGCCCCCTCCGGACACATGGGAGATTGCTCCCGCGCGCAAGAGTCACCAACACAAGGCGCGCTTCTCCGAGGAGTTGGTCCGTATCCCAATTCTCGCGACGACGCCTCCCCGTGGTGTAGTGCTCGATCCTTTTGCCGGAAGTGGCACGAGCCTGGCATTTGCTCGGCGTCATGGTTTTCGGGCGATTGGTATTGACCTCAAAAAGAATTTTTGCCAGCTAATGGTCGATCAGCTGCGCGATGTCGAATAGAGGGAGCGTTATAGCCAAGGGGGGTACGTGCCAAAGTTCTTGTCTGCTACGCGACTGAAAGTCGCCGTTCAATCCCTGTCCGACACACGCGGCAAAGCCGCGCTAATGGACTTCTTGATCGTGAAGCGAACGCTAGCAATTAAGGGGTCATCACAAGTTGCGATAACCCAGGGACAGCCCGCGTATCTCCAGGCAACGCGCGAGCTCGCTGCCGTTCAGACCAGGGCAACTTTTGACACCAAGGCCGAGAAGGAAATCTTCAACGTCTTCGCCTCACTTGATACAAAGGCTGGCTTTCGCAGTGGCAAATACATCTCGAACGGCACAGGCTCGACCATTGGCGGCAATCCCTGGCAGGCAATCATTGAACTGACTGCCGACAAACCACGGGAAGCCCGATTCCGCTCCGGCTACGAGCAACACCTTGCCGATTTATTGCTTAAGGAAGGCGCGCGCGTCACAAAGCCGATCTTGGGAGAGGTTGCGGTATGGAACTACCGGCAAGCGGACCTTGATCCGATCATCGGCACCGAAGCGGACCCAATCAAAAGAGGCCAGATCCTCGAGGCGCGTCTACGTTCGGACTACGCCTTGAATTCGGCTGAAGTATCGGAATTATTTGAGGTGAAACCTGTGTCCGTGACCAATGCGGACCTGGCCACTACACCAGCAGACCCCAGCGCTTACCTACCTGGATTAACAGCGGCGAGTTCATCGGCGGCGGCTGGAACAACAGCGGCACCGTGCTCTCTTGACCTGGTGGTGGCCCTTGCGGCGAAGCCCTTTGTCATCCTCTCGGGCACGTCGGGAACCGGAAAATCTCGGTCGACGCTCCGGCTCGCGGAGGAGTTGCAGACGCTTTACGCCGGGACTGTGGATGGACAGATATTCCAGCTCGTGGCCATTGGTCCAGATTGGACCTCACCGAAGCGCCTTTTGGGCTATCGGACCCCGTTCGGCCAGGCGCGTAAGCGCCCAGATGGCACCGAAACGAACGAGAGCTACGAAGTTACGGAGACGCTTCGCATCATCTTGCGGGCCTGCAACCCCAAGTCCACAAAGGTTCCACATTTCCTTGTATTCGACGAGATGAATCTATCCCACGTCGAACGCTACTTCGCGCCTTTTCTGTCCCTTATGGAGGCGTCGAGCATCCTAGAAGACGGGGAAAACGCGCCAATCGTGGACAGGCCTTCACTTGCCGTCATCAGTGAGATTCTGGACCTCGAAGACATGGATTCGCCGGAGGCGGAGTCGGCGCGGCTCTTGGTGAAAAACGAGCAGCCGCTTACCCTGCCGCCAAATCTGTTCTACGTGGGCACGGTGAATGTAGACGAGACCACCTATATGTTCTCGCCGAAGGTGCTGGACAGAGCGCATGTGCTTGAAGTGCGTGCGCTTACGCCGAGTCAGTACGTAGCCGGCGAAGCCCCTGGTGCATTAATTGAGCTGACGCAGGCAAATGAACTGCTCCGCGAAGCTATTGACGCCCGTGAAGCTGGAGAAGCCGCCCGCGCAAATCCTGCCGCCATCCTCGATTTGCTCGCCGAGAAACATGGTGTTGGTGTGACCGAGCTGGGTGCTGCAAAGGCGCTAACGCTTCAGGTATTGGACGGGTGTTTCGGCCTTCTTGGACCTGCGGGCTTCGAATTTGCCTACCGCGTTGTCAAGGAGGTGCACGGTTACATGCTGGTGTGGATCAAGGCACAGATCTCCATGGGGGCGACGCCGCAGGACGCCATGAAAACGTGGGTTAGTGGACTGGATCGGGCCATCTTCCAGAAGGTTTTGCCCAAGATTCACGGTAATCGCTCCGCCTTGGGTGATTGCCTGAAGGCGCTCGCCGCCTTCCTCGCGGGCGGGCATGCGAAGAGCGAGCCACCGGCGAAGTATTCCCTGGGCATTGACGCGGTTTTCCAGATCGCACAGGAGGCGGCTATCACGTTGCCCACAGGGCAGGCTTTCGACTTGAGCCGCGAAAAGCTGCTGGCCATGCATGACCGCCTCATCGCGCGCAACTATGTCTCGTTCGTGAAGTGACATGGCCGGGCTTGCGCTCCACCGTGTCCGCTTTGAGTTGGACCAGGGAGTCCGGCTGGAGCTAGAGACGACCCATGGCCGTGGAAGGGCAATTGCCGCGCCCTTGCCCGATGAACGGCTGCTGGCTGCAGAGGAAGAACTCGAGGTTGCCGATGTCGTCTCTGGCGGCATATTTCCCATGTGCTGGCGCGACGCCGGACAACTCTTTGAGCCGTTCCAGCTGCGCGAAGACACAGACTATTTTGTTGACGTGTCAGTGCCCGTCGATATTGATGAGGCACAAAGGCAAGCCCGGAAGAACGACGCGTGGCCGTTCGACCCGCGTCTTGTAACCGTCTTCACCCGCGATCCATCGCGCCGCTGGCGACAGTTGGAGGCAGACAATCGGAACCACACCGTTATCACGGGGCTGCTCCGCTTACGTTCGCACGCAGGGGTCATTAATCTGTCTACAGAGTATGGCGGCGACCTCCGCGCTGAGGTGGTGTGTCGCAAGCTTCGCTATTTCGATGAGTTCAAGGCTTTGCTCGATAGCCTTGCCGAAAAGGCGGCGGAGCTGCTTCTTGCCTTTGACACGCCCGTCTCCGCGTCATTCGGAGTCCGCGACGAGCGGGCGACGAACGACGCGGCTCTGCATTTTCTTATGAGGCATGTCATGGCGCGGAGGAATCTGCCATTGGCCGCCGAGGAGATCCTAGCGAACACGCATACGAACCTTGTCGAGAGATTCGATGTGGGACGTATCGAGGAGATCGAAGAGGCGCATGAGGACTTGATTGCGGATGAACTCGACACTTCGATGCTCATCGCTGGCGGGCCGCTCGCGCGCCTGTTCGGAGGCTATACCCCGCGCGAACTGCCACGCCGAGAAGCGTTCGAGTCGTATGACACCCCAGAGAACCGCTACGTGAAGGCGTTTCTGGAGCATTGCCGAATGAACGCGCAAAGCCTTGAAAGCAGGATGGCGCAGCGGAAGCGGCGGGCCGCCGAGCGCGAGGCCCGGACGTGGCGACTGGCACTTGACGAGATCTTACAGCATGGGGTGTGGCGTGAGGTCGGTCCCTTGGGCCACGTGCCTGCGAACTCCCAAGCCCTGCTTAGGAAACGTGGCTATAAGGAGGTGCTTCGTTTCGACGTGGCATTGCGCATGAGCCTCGGCCTGGCCTGGGAGCAAGGAGCGGACCTTGCAGACGGTCTCATCGGGGACATTCGCCCCGTAAATCAGATTTACGAATACTGGTGCTTCTTTGCTCTACGGGACATTCTCCGGGGATTTTGCAAGGACGTGGGTGGAGGCAACTTCTTGGTTATTTCTTCGGATGGGTTGCGTGTGCAGCTCGCCAAAGGACGCCGCAGCGAATGCCGATTCGAGTATCTAGACCCGGCAGGTGTCAAGGTCGCGGTGAGCTTGTTCTACAACAGGCGTTTCAATCGTTCACGTGCCCCTCGCGCGGATTGGTCCGGGAGCTACACCGCTTCATTCGATCCGGACTTCAGTATCGCGGCGCGACCCAGCGATGAGGCCGGCGGCGTTCACTGGTTACACTTCGACGCGAAGTATCGGTTGGAGAGACAGCAAGCCGATGCACTTTTCGATTCGGCGGACGGGGACGATGAATGGCATTCTCCTACTGCTGGGGCATATTATGAAGCAGAGGTGACCCGCGTTCACAAGCAAGACGACCTTTTCAAAATGCATACCTATCGCGATGGCATCTTGAGCACGCGAGGCGCTTATGTACTTTTCCCTGGAGATGGCATCGGCGGCCAGCCGCAGAACCCTCACCCCAATTTCTTCGTTCGCAACCCATCTGCCTTGGGCGTCTCCGTACAACAAACTGTGCCGAGTGTTGGGGCATTTCCGCTTACCCCAGAGGGCGGGCCGGATCAGCTCGGAGCTGTACGTGATTTGCTGAAGGCGGCTTTCGACGCGATGGCCAAGGGGGTGAAGTACGCTGAAGAGCGAGCGTTTTTCGGGGACACCCCTTAGCGCAGGCTAACGGAGCAGCGCTTACACCCGCCAGACCACGCGGCATTGCCAAGCCGCAACCTTGAAGTCACCCCATTAGATTTTCCGCTACTCGAAACCGTTCTCGATGCCCGCAATAGCGGGAAGCACTCTCACAATTGCAGCACGACGTTCTTAACAATGTCGTCGATAAATTCTTCCGCCTGGAGTTGATCGATCTTCACTGCTGACGGGTGAGCGGCAGAGTTCCTGCGATCTAGCTTTGCCTTCAAAATCTTGTGTACATCCTTGCTGATAATTCCAGCCGAGTTACAAATCTCAATTACTTCCGATTCCTTCAACTCGTCAGAAAGATCTTCCATCCTTGCAACGGCCTTCGTCCCTTTTTTATGATGCCCCTGGTACACAAGAGGCCACTGCGCGTTGAAACGCGCGAGTTCCTTCTTCAGGACGCGATCACAGAGATGGTGATATGCGAGATTCCAGGCCATCACGATGGCTGCCCGGAATGCACCATGCTTAAAGCAAACCAAGGCTTCGTCGAGAAATGTTCTTTCGGCCAGATCAGGCACTCTGCTGGGCAACTTTGCGAGGAGATCCGTCACCTGAACGGTAATGGGCCTGCTGCCGTATTTCCGGTCAAGCCCGTCACGAATCCGCATTTCAAGCTTGTAGCCCTCTGGCTTCTTGATAAGTTCTTTGGGCTTCTTCTTCTCCATTGACCCCAAAAACGGAGCGATTGATGTCGGCTCCTGCAGGTGCAGATCCTCATAGCACCGCTTCACATCGGACGCGCCAAAATATTCGTGTCCCTTGTGGGTATGGAGATGCCACGCGAAGAGTTTGATTCTCTCGACGTGGTTCCAACTCCCGAAACCGTAAATCCCCTGCACTAGCTCGGCGAGTGTCATTTATTAGGACCCGATCGCATCCGCTGCGTCACTGCCCACATGGGTCAGCTTCCAGCCTTTACCGTTTTTTTGGTAATAGCTATCCTTCTTCGTCATCGTGCGAAACGGCTGTGCAACATCTTTTTGACTGGTCCACTTCATCGCCTGAAAGCACGTGTAGATGTGGTGGATCGTAACTGCGTCGATGTTCTTCGACTCGTGGAGCCAGCGCGAAGCGACAAGATATTTCTGGTTATCTGTCTTGGGGTCTGTTCGCGTCGCGTAGTCCTTAAATGACTCCTTGTCGGAACTCAGATCCAGATCAGCCAAAAATGTCGGCTGAGTATAATTCCGTGGCTTGTTCGGGCGCTGGCCGTCTATGGCAGCCCCGGTTTCCTCCGGCTGATCGGGCAGTTCGTGTTCACGCTCCTCGGCATCGAGTTGAATATCCGCAGGCTTATCTGACTTCGCCAAAAGCTTAGTCGGGGCCGCGTGAGGCGCAGCCACCCGTGCCGGGGTGCCTAGGCGTTGGAACGCTTGCTCCATCGCCCGGAATCCCTGCTGGAGGGTTTCATCGTCTCCCTCGACCTGAAACATGACGAAGGTTACTTTGCCTTTCGATTCCTTGAAGGTGTTTTCCTTGGTCCTAGCCATAGCTCACTCTCCTGTACCTTGAAATATGATGATTCGCACGGCGCGGCTACGCCGTTGTGAGTGCGTCAAGGCCCACCCAAGCCCGGCTTACGGCTTCCGTCACGAATACGGCGTTCCGCTTGCCGGTGCTGTCGGCCGCCTCGCGGGCGATGTCGCGAACTTGCGCACTGGTAAGGTTCCCGGTGCCGTTATATTCGGCCCACGGCAGGTGATATGCCTTGCCATTGTCAGAGGTAATCTGGCGGGAGAATCCCTTCTGCGCCATCGCAGCGTGCAGGCGATCGTAGTCGGCCCACTCGGCTTTATGAAGTTCAACGCGAACGGTGAAATTAGCCATGACGAACTTGCCTTCCCTTTCTGTTACTTGCCTAGCTGGCCGTCGCCGCGACGTGCTCAGCAGCCTGCTGATGATTCAAACCGAGTACTCCCTCGATTACCTTGAGCATTGCGTCGCGTGTTTGCCGGGCATTGCGCAACGTAAAGACTTTTTCACCGCTTTTCTTGGTCGAAGGCACCAGGATGCCGAGCTGTTCCCAAGAGGGATTTTCGCGCGAGAACAGATCGACTTCCCGATCCTCCCCTGCCGCGCCGTGCTTGATCAGAACCGGATTGCCGAGCTTGTCCAAGACGGACAGCTCCATTCCCCGGTCACGCATCTTGCGTGCGACGGCGACATACGATGAGATCGCTATGGCGGAATCGACCAGTAAGGTTTCGCGGACTCGTTTGCGTCGAGCGATATCCAACTTACCCAGCTCAGAGCGTACCGTCGCCAGCTTGTTCCAGAACTCGACCGCGTAGTCCACGTCCACCTTGAGGGCGTCCGCATTCTCCGGATTACAGTCGCCCCAATAGGACTCAAACGCCCCGCTCAACGTGTTGAATGCGCATAACCGAGGATTCCTTTTGCTCAGGCGGTCGCGAATGGTGTCCACGTTATCGCGCAGAGATGGACACTGCTCTGCCAGGGCTCCGGCAATCTTGGCAGCGCCAAGCCGGTGCAGCCATTTTGACCGCGTCGGGTCGGCCTTCTTTCCCTCCTGGTTCATCGCATAGAAAATGCGATTCTCTTCGCTTGCCGGGACGTTGTAGATTCGCACGCTCACTTTACGTTCTAGGTTGAACGAACTGCCTTTCGCCACGCTTTCAGCAGCTTTGAGTATTGCCATGTGCCGGTGTCCCGAGTCCGGAATTGTCGCTGCGCCAGCGCCAATCTTGAGTGAGCGGCTCGGCTCGTCGTACTCGATCACCGTTTCATCTTTGCGAAAGTTCCAGCTGACTTGACCTAGGTAGGCTTCGCCTGTTACGAGCTGCTCGGCCCAGCGTGCTACTTTCTCGTCGTCAAGGATTCGCTCCCCGGTAACCGAATCGACGCCACGTTGCCGGTTATCATCGATCTTGAGAAACCCGGTTTTGTAGAGCTGAGAGATGTCCCTGGCAGTTACCACGGCGTCGTAACAGGCGTAGGGGCCATCTTCGGTACGAAATACATTTTCGAGTGTCGTCTGAATTGCCATGAAAAATATCTCCAATATTCGCCAGTACGAGTATCAGTACGAGTTATTGACTTGATAGTACGAGTCTTTCATACTCGTACTTTGCCTGTCAAGAATTCTTGTTATGCCGGAATCCTGGAGACGCGCAGGAAAGAGCGGGCGTTGAGAAAGCTGAGGGACGGCCACATCGACAATTGCGTCAATCGCTCGTGGAAGGACCGTTCCTTGGAAATGCACGGTCAAAGCGCTTTGCAGCGGCCAATAAGCGACCTCATGAGTGGTCCCAAGGCAGATGCCTATCCGGCGTATCACCATCTGGCCGTGCTGTCGCGGTTGACGTTGGTCCTTGCAGCGGAGGAGGGGGGAGCTTGCGCCGACACACTGTAATCGCCCATGGCCGTCATGCCATGCGCGAGCGGCGCCTGGCCGCCGCGCGTCAGCGCCAACACGGACTGCACATTCTCACATTGGAGCAACTTGCGGCTCGACTCGCGGGCGGTCTCATGTGTGCGGTCGATGATGAGACCCTGCGCCAGGCCGTTCAGGCGACACTGCCCGAGCTCGCTCTCGGCGAACTCGACAGTCTGAAAGCGCTCCCGGGCATGGTCGCGGCGGCAGTGGACACGATCAGTAAGGTATGGCGCGCTGGCATCGATCTGCAGTCCCGCGCTGCGAGCCATCCTCGCCTCGCCTCCATCGCGACACTAGAAACCGCAGTTCTAGCTGCTTTGCCACCGAACATGATGCGTCCGGCCGATCTGGTCGCCGCCGCACTCGTTCGTCTCGAACATGCGCCCACGCTGATCGGACCCGTAGAGGTCGTCGGCCTCACCGAACTTGCGCCCTGCTGGCGTCCTCTTTTGCTGGGTCTTGCCACGCGGGTGCCGGTGCGCTGGATCGCGGGCCCACGATCTGCGCCCGCTTGGCTCGAGGGCAGCGGCATTCAGATCGAGAGAGCCGAAGCGCAGGAGCCGCAGATCATCACGGTCAGTGCCTCGACGGCTTACCACGAAGCGATCGACGCCATGCGCTGGGCCCGTGAACTGCTCGCGTCGGGGCGAGCCCAGCCCGCGGACATCGCCATTGCGGCCGTCACGCCGGCCGACTACGACGATTACTTGCTCGCTCTTCGGCACGATGCCAACTTCGACCTGCATTTTGTGCACGGCGTGCACATTACGGCACGCAGGGAAGGGCAGGCCGCCGCCGCCCTTGCCGACATCCTCCTGCGTGGCCTCTCGAAGATTCGCATGCGGCGGCTCTCGACGCTCCTGCGTGCCTATCCCGGTCCGTTTCAAGAGCTCCCCGATGGGTGGACGCGTCTCTTGCCCACCGACGCGCCGCTCACGTCGCGGGAGGCATGGACGCGCCTGCTTGAGCGTTTGACGGCGACGAGCTGGAGCGATGACATCGACCATGGCCCGGCGCTGCGCGAGATCGTGGACCTACTC
>JALYIB010000049.1 GCA_030775965.1 Acidobacteriota bacterium
CGTTTCTTGCCGTTCAACAAGTGATGCAAGGCATGATGAAGCAGCGCTGGGGGCGCATCATCAACATCTCTTCCATCGTGGGCGAAACCGGCAATCCCGGCCAAGCGAACTACGTAGCGTCAAAAGCCGGCTTGATCGGCTTAACAAAATCGCTAGCGCAAGAAATCGCCAGCCGCAACATCACCGTCAACGCCATCGCCCCCGGCTTCATCGACACCGACATGACCGCCGCGCTCTCCGACGAGCTGAAGCAGAACATGCTGGGCCACATCCCGCTCAAGCGTTTCGGAAAACCCGAAGACGTAGCCGCCGCCGTGAAGTTTTTAGCCAGCGAAGAAGCCGGCTACATCACCGGCGCCGTGTTGAACGTCAACGGCGGAATGTATATGTAGGACGGCCGACAGCCGGGGCAACACTCCACTACTCCGATTTCAGCGCTACACGGCCATGTGGGCTTGGCCCACTCCAAAACCTGTTGAACGGTGATTATCGTGCTATCGTTCGGTGATGAAAAATAAGGGGACTTGTTGAATCAGCAGTAGTTTGTTAGGAACTTTGCTGATCGGGATGGTGTCCAATGCCGATGAAAGGGTGACGCTTGAATTGTCTGCGTGAGACCGTCGGCGCTTCGAATGACCAAATGAATGCCTACCTATTCACGTTGTTGGCCATGTTGGTTTTAGTGAGCGGCTGTCGGTCGCCCCTCCATGAGGTTATTCCCATCATTTATGACTCCCATGACCGGATCGGGGCAATGAAATCCGCGCCGATCGTCGTTCTGGCGGAGATCCAACAGGCGGAGTTACTGCCCGGTGGACCGCGCGAGGTTCAGAAACCACTTGATGTTGCGGGTCCAATGGCTCCGCGAATTCCCTTGTATTTAGCTGAGATGTCTGCGACGGTCGTGCTGACGATGCGAGGAGCAGCACTGCACGAGCCCAAGTTTTACAGTTGGGTGTGGCATTCGGGGAGCCATGGCGGCCCGAGACTCTTCCATCCCAATCAGGGATCGTTCCACATCCTATTTCTTAGGAGAGAAGCGGGTTATTTGCGGACGGTGGGCGACTATCCGAACTATGATCTGGAAATTGATCGCAAAACGATTGGGCCGTTCCTTTCGGCCTGGCAATCGGGTTATGGGCGGGATCTTGGGCTGATGGAGCGAATCACGGCGGTCCGCATCAAGACCTACCTTGAAAACATTCCGGGCGACACCTCCGACCATTCGTCCTTCAGTACTTATGAATTGACAGCGCTCACCAGCGCGCCATTCGTTGCCAGTAAAGTGGAATTCCACTGCCAGCACACTGAGAGGAAGCCTGAACTCGCGCGTGAATGCCTTGGGCTGAAGGAAATGCTCCGCTAATGGCAACTGGCATTGCGTCACTTTGCCTGTAGTCGGCAATTCGTACAAGTGGTAGTTGAGGTCCCTCATTATCAGGCCCGGAGCCGGAACCCGAGCCAGAGCGCGCTACTTGAACTCCATCGTCAAGTGCCCGCCGGGGCCTTGATAGATCAGCGCGATATCTTTGGATTTCAGCTTCGCGCTGTCCAGCGAAAAATACACCAGGCCTTCGATGGAACCGTTGGCCTTGGTCTCTTGATTCGGCAGTTGCTTGGTCTTCAGCGTTTCGAGCAGCGTGGTGTCGACAGGCTTGTCGGTCTTGGTCATGCCGCCGACACCGGTGAAGCCGGGTTGATTGGTTTGCTGCGCCCATTCGCGGCCGGCGTGCTCGCGCTTCACGATCAGCGCGCTGCCGCCCGCGAGTTGTCCCGGCGCGAGCGCGCCGCCGCGGTCTCCGTTTTTGCGCGACACCAACGTGAAGTCATCCGGACCGATGCGCATGGGGTCGCCGGTTTTGTTGCTGGCCTTGACGCGCGCAACCACGACGCCCGCGTCGAGGTCCGAGCCCAACGCCTGATGAATCTCCGCGGGGTCCATGAGCAGCGTTTCGGAAAACCCGAAGACGTAGCCGCCGCCGTGAAGTTTTTAGCCAGCGAAGAAGCCGGCTACATCACCGGCGCGGTGCTCAACGTCAACGGCGGAATGTATATGTAGGCACCCCGTAGGCATCTAACACATCGCGCAGGGTCACGATCCCTTCCAACTTATGCACATCGGCACGGCTCACTACCGGTAGAATTTCGAGTTGGTTTTCGCCCATGCGCTCCAGCGCCAAATCAAGGCCTTGATCGGTGTGGACGTGGGGGAAAACAAGCCCATCCAAGAGCTCAGCCACAAGTTTGTCTGGACCTTCCGCCGCCTCGCGGGTGAGCGTCGAGAGGTCGATTACGCCAACGACTCCGCGCCGGTCCGTCACCAACCACGTTCGGAATTCACTCGCACGGATTCGTTCCAAGGCTTCTCCAACCGTGAGTTCGCTCGACAGCAATTCGGCGGCGCCGCGCATGACTCGCGTCACTTGCCGGTCACGATTCCGGTGGCGCGTTTCAGCCTTGGGCAAGTGGATACCGTCTTGCACTGCCAGCGCCTCATAGATGGGCTGCCGCTGCAATCGCGACGAAATGAAAAGGCTCACAAGATTCGCAATCATCAGGGGGACGATGACCGCGTAGTCCTGCGTCATTTCGAAAATCATCAGCACCGAGGTCATAGGAGCGCGCACCACTCCTGCGAAGACTGCTCCCATCCCGACTAGCGCGTAGGCACCCGCCGTAGCCGTGTAGGCAGGCAGTAAACGATGCGCCACCGTGCCTACAACACCTCCCAACATCGCGCCGATGAACAGGGATGGGCCAAAAATCCCGCCCGCGTTCCCCGACGAATAGCTTGTAGTGACGGCTAGAAGTTTGAGCACCAGTAACAGAAGCATCAGGTTCAGTCCCATGTTTCCGTTCAAGACGTCGCCAACGTAACCATAACCTACGCCCAAGACCTGCGGCACGAACCATCCCATCAGCCCCACTAACAGGCCGCCGGCCGCTGGCTGGAGCCAAACCGTGTTCCGGGGGAAACGCTGAAAGCGGGCGCGAATGCCGAGCAGAAGTTTCGTGAAGGCAACCGAAACTAACCCGCCAGCCACGCCCAAGATTGCATAGAAGGTAAATTCCAGCGGATGGACCAGTTGATATTGCGGAACTTTAAACAGTGGATTGTTGCCAAGCAACAGCCGCAGTACCATCCAAGAAGTTGCCGACGCCAAGACCACCGATCCCAGCACCGGCG
>JALYIB010000050.1 GCA_030775965.1 Acidobacteriota bacterium
AATCTCACCTTCGACGCCCGGACAATGCCGCCGCGCACGCCGTTTATCGCATAATTTGCAGGGGATATTCACCGCTCGATACCCTTATCGTATCATCGGAAAATGGCGCGGACCCATGTTTATCTGAAAGTTGAATTGGACCTGCCGGAATCCCAGAAAGACAAAGAACGGCCGGAGCGGGTGGCCTCGGAAATTTGCCGAGTGATCCGCCGCGTCTACGGCGTGCGCAACGCCGAAGTCTCCAGCATCATGGAGAAAGAAACTTAACCACTACACGTGAAACTCTATCCTGGGATCTGGCATCATTGTTACAGTAATCATCCACCAATGGAGGCTGTTTCATGAAATTAAAAACTTTTGCCGCACTGCTCGCCGCCTCGGCGTTGCTACCCTTAACGGTTTCCGCCGCGTCCGACGTCGACAAGCGTTTGCAAAGCGCCGCGCAAGCCTTCAAGGACGTGATGGACATGCCCGATAAAGCCATCCCGCAGGATCTGCTCAACAAGGCGCAGTGTATCGTCATCGTCCCCGACTTGAAGAAAGGCGCCTTCATCGTCGGCGGCAAGTACGGCAAGGGTTTCGTTACCTGCCGCAAGAAGGACAACGTCGGCTGGACCGCTCCGGGCGCGATTCGCATCGAGGGCGGCAGCGTGGGCTTCCAGATTGGCGGATCGGAGATGGACGTCTTTATGCTAGTGATGAACGATAAGGGCATGGAGCGCCTGTTGGGCGACAAGTTCACCTTGGGCGGAGACGCCACCGTTGCCGCGGGCCCGGTGGGCCGGGTGGCGCAGGCCGAAACCGATGCGCGGCTGACTGCCGAAATCCTCGCCTATTCCCGCGCGCGCGGATTGTTTGCAGGCATCGCTCTGAACGGTGCGACCTTGCGCGAAGATACGGATTGGAACGTCGATATGTACGGCAAGGCGCTCAAGAACCGCGAAATCATCGACGGCTCCGTAGCCGCGCCCAAGGCCGCCGGCGCACTGCTGGGCGAACTGGACCGCTACTCTAGCCGTAAATAGTCACCGTGCCTGATTCCGAGTTTCCAGACTCCACCGTTGACTCCAGCTACTACGTTGCCTTCGGGCGGCGCAGCCAGAGCGACGCGGAATTTCTGGCGGCCGCCACCGGGGTCATCAACGATCTGGAAGCGGAACTCCGCCGCCTGAAAACGGAGGAGCGCAGCAACTCGCGGGCTCTCGAAATCGGCTGCGGCTGCGGACGCTTGATGCGGCCAATGAGCCGTCACTTTCTGGAAATCCATGGCGTGGATGTGTCCGCTGAATTCATCCAAGAAGCGCGCGAACGTTTGGGGGATGTGGCAAACGCTCGCCCCCAGCAGATCCGCGGAACCAGCCTGGAGGATTTCGCCGACCAGTCCTTCGATTTCGTTTACTCGTTTGATCTTTTTCCGCACATCCCCAGCCAGCAACTGGTGGTCGCCTTTCTGCGCGAGATTCACCGCGTGTTGCGGCCCGGCGGATTAGCTCGCCTGCAATTCAATGGCTCTTCAGGGAGCCAGTCGTTTGACCAATGGACTGGCGCCCGCTTCACGCAGCATGAGCTCATGGAGTTCGCGCAAGCGCACGATTTTCAGGTGCTAGCGCTGGACGGCGTTTCCACGCCATCCATGTGGACCACCTGGCGCAAACAACCCGCAGGCTGGTCTGCCGGACTCGAAGAGAAGGCCGCTCAGTGGGGCGATACGTTGCCGGTGACCATCCACAAAATCACCAACGCCAGTAGCTTTGAGCCTGTGGCTCCCTGCCGCGGACGCTTCGCCGCGATTACCATCCGCTCTGAAAACCTCCCGCCCGACGCCGGGCTAAATCACTTGCGCGCCACCATTGGCAGTTCACTCGGAGCCATCACTTCTATTGGCGCGCCCGACCGCGACGGCTGGCAGCGCATTCGCGTGGACCTGCCGGAATGGGAAGCCACCGGTTTGCTACCGGTTCAGCTCCTGTGGCTCGATCGCCCTCTTTCGCCGCCCGCGACTCTGCGCGTGATCCCCCCCGGCCCTCCCATTCCGCGCGTTTCCACCGCGCCGCGACGGATCGAAAATCGCATTGTAAGGTTGACACTCGAAGAAATCGCACGCCCCTGGGAGATCGAAATCCGGGTGGGAGGACATCCGGTCGAGGATTTGGAAAAAACATGCAGCGATCCGCGCCCGCAACGCTACCAGGTGAACTTCCGCTTGCCGGATCGCGTCGGCCCGGGATTGCACCACGTCAAAATAAACCTCGGCCGCCGCAAGCTGCCGCCGGTGCCCATTGAAGTAGTGTCTTAAAGCGTCGGCGAGTCGTTCCCCAGCATGGCCTTTCGTACGATCTTGATCGGCGGGAAACCCTGCTTCAGGAAGTTGTCGTGAAATTCGTGGAGTGAATACTGGCTGCCGCGCATCTTCTTGTAATCTTCACGCAGCTTCAAAATTTGCAGCTTGCCCAGCGTGTAATACAGATAGGTCGCGTCGGAAGTGCCGCGCTTGGTCTCGACCACCGCCGTCTCATGAGTCTGATAGCCTTCTTTTTCGAAGAACTCGACCGCCTGATCGAAGGTTCGTTTGCCGGTATGCATCTCGATGCCAACAATGTAGCGGGCGTCGCGCAACAGCGCATCTTGTAGCTGGCCTAAACGCATCTTTGGATCGATGGAATAGCCTTCGTCGAGCATCATTTGCTCGCAGTAATGCGCCCAGCCTTCAGCGTTGGAGCTTGCGCCCAGCAGTTTCCGTACGCGCGACTGTATGCGTGGCATCCACAGAAATTGCACGTAATGGCCCGGATAAGCTTCATGCACCGCAGTAGACAGTATCGTGCCGCGGTTAAATTGCCCCATAAAACTTTCGACGCGTTCTGGCGCCCAGTCCTTTTCTGGGAGTGTCACGTTGAAAAAAGCTTCTTTCGCAACGGACTCGTAGGGCCCCGGCGTGTCCATCGACGCAAAGGTGGTCGCGCGCATAAACGGCGGCGTCTCCTCGAGAATCGGCAGCACCGGCGAGGGGATCGTCACTAGCTTATGGGCGTTAATGAAGTCCCGCAAACCGCCCAACGTGTTGCGAAACTCACCCAGCAGCTTATCCGGAGCCGGATGATCCTTCACCGCCTCCGCCAGAATCTGCCGCGGACTTTTCGTTTTATCGATCAGCAATCCCGTTTCGCGATACTTTTTTTGATTCGCGCGCAGGTCGGCGTAGCCAATCGCCAACAGGCGGTCGAGCGGAATATCCACCATTTCTTCGTACAGCAGTTTCTTCGCGTAGGTATCCGCGCCCAGGCGGAAATCGCCGCTCGATCGCGGCAGAACACTCGTTTTGAGGTAGGTCTGATAATCTTCCAGGGCCTGAATAACGGCACTATTGGCGGCACGGAATTCCGCCAGCAGCTTCGCGTCCGTGACGCTGTTGAACGCCAGCGGCACGTCTTTCTGAAAGAATCCGAGGATGCCGGGGATCTGTTGAATCGCAATCTCGGTAAAAATCTTGGGCGGATTTTTCAAGTTCACTCGCGCCGCGGCCAGCACCTGCGGCATCTTTCGTTCGCGGTCCATCAGCGAACGCAAACGGACCTCGGGCGGAGCAAACGTCCGGCTCATGATGGTGAAAGCGCTACTCGAAATGCCGCTCGAATAAATATCCGGATTGCGCTCAAAGCTGCGAACAACCTCGAGTTCCAGCAAATTCGCGCGGATGGTGCTGAGCACCAGGTCACGGTCCGGCTCGGCCGGAAGTTTAGCGAACTCAGCTTGAAATAGGTTGAGCTTGGCGATACGAGCGTCCGCGCCAGCTTTGGAATAATCTTCCAGCTGGCTGTCATATTTATGGATACCCGCGGAGGTGGCCGCCGTCGGATTGAACGGGAAATAGTATTCGTCGAAAAAACGGTCCGTCAGCGATTGGGCGGAAGCAAGAGGGATCAGCAAACTCATGAGGTAGATCGCCTTCATGTTTACAATTGTAAAGTGTCCTTTGCTCCCGTTCCCGAACAGTTGGCGTACCTTCGAAAAGGCTTCTCCGAAATCATCCGCGAAGAGGATTTGCAAACGCGCCTCACGGAGGCTTTGAAGAGCGGCCGCCCGCTGCGCGTGAAAGCCGGCTTCGACCCGACGGCCCCCGATCTGCACCTAGGCCACACAGTCCTGCTGCGCAAGATGAAACACTTTCAGGACCTGGGCCACACCGTTATCTTTTTGATCGGCGATGGCACCGGTATGATTGGTGATCCTACAGGCCGCAATATCACCCGCCCTCCCATGACCCGCGCCGATATCAACCGCAACGCCGACACTTACAAGGCGCAAGTCTTCAAAATTTTGGATGCCGCTAAAACCGAGATTCGCTTTAATAGCGAATGGCTCGACCAGCTCAAGTTTGAAGACATGCTCCGTTTGTGCTCCAAATACACCGTTGCGCGCATTCTGGAACGGGATGACTTCACCAAGCGCCTGAAAGACGGCACTCCGATTTCCATGCACGAACTGCTGTATCCCCTCGTGCAGGGCTACGACTCCGTGATGCTCCGCTGCGATGTGGAACTCGGCGGCACGGATCAGCGGTTCAACCTGCTGGTGGGCCGCGAATTGCAGCGCGACTTCGAGCAACAGCCGCAGATTGTCGCGACCACGCCGCTGCTGGAAGGCACGGACGGCGTCGAGAAGATGTCGAAATCGAAGAACAACTACATCGGCATCACCGAGCCTGCGAAGGTGATGTTCCGCAAAGTCATGGGCGTCAGCGATCGACTCATGT
>JALYIB010000051.1 GCA_030775965.1 Acidobacteriota bacterium
CATCATTTCCGTCAAGGCGGGGGACGGAGGCAACGGCTGTCTTGCGTTCCGGCGCGAGAAGTTTGTGCCTCGGGGCGGTCCTAGCGGCGGGGATGGCGGGCGCGGCGGGGATGTGGTGATGGTGGCGACCGAGCATCACAACACTTTGCTGCATTTTCGTTTTAATCCGGAGCACAAAGCCCAGCGCGGGCGGCATGGCGAGGGGTCCGATAAGACGGGGCATAACGGGCATTCGGTGGAGTTGGCTATGCCGGTGGGGACTGTCGTGTATGATGCCGACACTGGGGAGTTGCTGCACGATTTCACCACTGCCGGGGATCGGTTTATCGTTGCTAAGGGCGGGCGGGGGGGGCGCGGGAATGCGCGGTTTGCTACTTCCACGCATCAGACTCCTACGGAGCACGAGGACGGGAAGCCGGGCGAAGAGCATCGGCTGCGGCTGGAGTTGAAGCTGCTGGCGGATGTGGGGCTGGTGGGATTTCCGAATGCGGGGAAGTCCACTTTGATCTCGCGGATTTCGGCGGCGAAACCGAAGATTGCGGATTATCCGTTTACTACATTGGTCCCGAATTTGGGTGTGGTGTCGACCGATGATCAGCGGACGTTCGTGGTGGCGGATATTCCGGGGTTGATTGAAGGGGCGCATGAGGGGCATGGGCTCGGCATTCAATTTCTGCGGCATGTGGAGCGGACGCGGCTGCTGGCGCATCTGGTGGATGTTTCCGACACGGGGCGCGATCCGGTGCGTGACTTTGAAGTGATTCTGGCGGAACTGGCTAGTTTCTCCGATGACCTGGCGGCTAAGCCGATGATCGTGGTCGCTGCTAAGATGGACGCGGCGCAGGATCCGAAGCGAGTGGCGGCGCTGCAACGGCTCGCGAAGAAACGCGGGATGCCGTTCTTTAAAATTTCGAGTGTGACGGGCGATGGCATTAAGGAACTGAAGCGTGCCATGGCGGAACGGGTTCTCGCGCCTAGCGACGCTCCGGCACTCGAAAACGTCTCACATTAATTCCTCCTCACACAGCGCAACCGGCCGCTTCGGCGCCACCTCTAAATAGCGGGAGGCGTTTTATGAAACGCTGGATAGGTTTATCTTTACTGTTGTTCACCGTGCTGTCGACGGGATGCGTGAACCGGTATCGTTATCGGGACGATTACCGCTATCACTACTACGATCGCGATCACGGGCGCTACGA
This sequence comes from Acidobacteriota bacterium, assembly GCA_030775965.1. Classification (GTDB taxonomy): domain Bacteria; phylum Acidobacteriota; class Terriglobia; order Bryobacterales; family Bryobacteraceae; genus Palsa-187. The sequence goes on from JALYIB010000051.1 coordinate 1,200, forward strand.
CTACGACCGGCGTTAGTGCTGACTCAGGCTCAACTCCAGGGCTGAGAGAATCTGTCTTTCAAGTGGGGTCGAGGGCTGCGACGTCAGTTTGATTGAGGTCTGGTTTGCCGGGTCTATGGCCAGTTCGGTCAAGCGGGCGAGGGCTTCGGAAAGAAAAGCGGAAGGCCGCAGGCGCTTTTGTTTTATGGCGCGATCGAGGACGGTGCGGTAGTCGCTTGCGATGGTGGATCGTTTGACGCTGGGATCGAACTTCGGCCCCACGGTGAGTAGCGAGACGCTGTTGTTTTCCGTCGAACTCAGGGTGAGCACTTGGCCGAGCACTTCGGGCGGCCAGGAGCTGTTCGCGGTGGGCAAAAAAAATCCCTGGAAATATGTGGTGACGATTCCCGGCAGCGCTTTTGACGTGATCCGATAGGGGCCTCGCTGCTGGCGGGGTGCGATGCGAGCGTACCAATCCACCTTCCGTTTTATCATGCTGGAACGAAGCTGCTGGACGCGATCTTTGCTCAAGGAGTACGTCATTACCTCAAAAGCGTTAGCCTGGCCGGTTTCGTCCAGGTTGGCCTCAGCGCCGTACCATCCCAGTGGAGCTCTCAAGATTCTGACTGGTTCGCGGAAGGCTAGAGGCAATATCCAAGTCGAGAGTTCTTGGCGCGCGCCGGCGAGATTTGCGACGTGGTATTCGTAGTCGATCGCACCGGTTTCATTTTTTTTGAAAGCAGCGGTTAGTGAGGGGCAGACGCCGGTTGCTAGACTCGTACGCTGGGTTATGGTTCTGGCTTTTGAACCCTTGATGGGCTCGAAGGCGACGATGAATTGGTTGGTCTGCTGGTCGAGAAAAACAAAGCGGTCCTTGAGGGTGGCGGGGATGTTTCCGTCTTTGGGGTAGACGGGCAGCGCCGGGAGTTCAATGGCGAAACCGCTATCGTTGGGCTGATCGGCGGTTCCTGGGGCACAATGAACCAGCGCGAAAGCCAGGAGTAACGGAAACATGAGTCGCCGCTACGATTGTAGCTGGCTAATGCGATTCGGGCACGCCGTCGGATGAGGCGGCTTTGGGTTTTTCCGGCTTCTCCGATTTCTCTTTGGCCGGGGGGATCACTTTCACGGGGCTGATCATGACGTGGGCGTTGCGGCCTTCGAGGCGCGGGGTGCCTTCGACGGCGCCGAACTGGGTGAGATCGGCGGCGAAGCGGATGAGCAGTTTGCGGCCGAGGTCGGTGTGGGCGATTTCGCGTCCGCGGAATTGCACGATGGCTTTCACGCGGTTGCCTTCCTGGAGGAAGCGGATGGCATGGTTCTTTTTGAAATCGTAATCGTGGTCATCGGTGTTGGGGCGGAACTTGAGCTCCTTCACTTGGATGATGTGCTGTTTGCGCTTGGCTTCGTGCTGCTTCTTTTTGTTTTCGTACTGCCACTGGCCGTAGTCCATCGCTTTGGCGACGGGGGGCTCGGCGGTGGGGGCGATCAGGATGAGGTCGAGGCCTAATTCTTGAGCCCGGCGCACGGCGGCTGACGTGGGCATGACTTCAACGGAGCCGTCGGGGAAAACGGCGCGCACTTCACGCGCGCGAATGGCTTCGTTGACGTTTTCGCGGATCCTCGGCCGGCGGGGTGCAAATCCTCGTGGATTCATCGAGCGGTAAAACCACCAAGCGGCGAGAGCATGTTCATA
>JALYIB010000052.1 GCA_030775965.1 Acidobacteriota bacterium
GGGTTGTTTCACGGTTATTATTGGGGGCTAGGAATACAATGCTGGTGATTCTGGAAGCCACGGCGGGGCCGGCCACGGGGCGCATGATTCAAGTGGCCGGAGGTACGATTTTGCGGGTGGGGCGCACGGCCAAGTCCGATTACGCTCTGGGTGAAGATTCTTATCTCTCCGGCCAGCACTTCGCGATCGAGTGCGATGGCCAGCAATGCACCATTCGCGATCTGAGTTCCAGCAACGGCACTTTTGTGAACGGCGACCGGGTCACGGAGCATATCGTTAAAGACGGCGATTCGGTGGCGGCGGGAGGTAGCACTTTTAGCGTGCGCATCGATTTATCGGGCACCGCGCCGGAGCCGGTGCGTCCACCGGCGGCGCGCACGCTCAAGCTGCCGGAGTCCGGTAGAGTGGAGAGCAGCGGTCCCACGCCGATGCCGGACGATTCGTTGACTTGGCCGGGATTTTCGCGGGGGCAATCGGTGTTGCTGAATACGCTTTATCGCGAGGGCGAACCGGTGTATGCGGTGCTGGACGCCATCCGCGATGCGCGTATTCCAGCGTTCCTGGACGCATCGGGCGAGAAATACGCGAAGGTCGACGAGGAGAATCCGGCATCGCCGTATTTGGTTTTGGTGCCGGGGCGGTCGCGGCTGCTGGATGTCCTGGTAAAGGACGGGTGGAATCACGGCTGGGGCTTTTACTTCGCGGCGTCGCTCGAATTTGAAAATGCGCTGTGGCATTGGCGAACTTTCGTCACGCTGCACAATCGTAACGGGCAGACGGTGACGTTCCGTTTCTGGGATCCCCGAGTGCTGCGGGCGGTGGTTCCGGCGATGACGGCGGGGGAAGCCGCTGGATTCTTTGGACTGATCTCGCGCTTCGTGGTGGAAGGCGACAAGCCTGGTCTGGCGGTGGAGTTCACAGCGGGACCTGGCGGAATCCAGCAACAGGCCCTGGTGCTGGTGTAATGGTATCGTTAAACTTCGCATGAAGCGCTTACAGCCGGTCATCTGGATGAAGGGCACGCTGCTGAGCCCGCAGTACCTGCAGACGCAGGATCGTTTCCTCGAAAATTCTCTCAAGTTTCAGTTGGACGGATTGAGTTTCGCGCCCTGGGGCTTTCGCCGGCTGCAGGTGAACCAGGAGGCGTTGGCTTCGGGATATCTGGCGATCGCGGACGCGGCGGGGATTTTTCCGGACGGGCTGTTGTTCGATATTCCGGATGCCGATGCGGCGCCATCTCCTAAGCCGCTCGCGGATTGCTTCGACGCCGATCAAAAGACGCTGGACGTATTTCTGGCGATTCCTCATTTTCGCGATCGCGGGCTGAATGTGTCGATGCCGCAAACCAAGGCGGACACGCGGTACCTGTCGGAGATCGCGATGCTGCGCGATGAGAATTCGGGATTGGGCGAGCGTCCGGTGCAGGTGGCGCGCAAGAATTTTAAGATTCTGGTGGAAGGCGAATCGCAGGAGCATTCGTCGGTTTTGCAAGTGGCGCGCGTTGCGCGTACGGCCGCCGGACTTTATCAGTTAGACGCGAAATTCGTACCGCCGCTGCTGGATATCACGGCTAGCGACTTCCTGGTGTCGATTCTGCGGCGGCTGGTGGAAATTCTGGCCGCTAAGAGCAGCCAGCTCGCCGGTACGCGGCGGCAAAAAAATTTGAGCCTGGCGGATTTCGGGACTTCCGATATCGCAAACTTCTGGCTCCTGTACAGCATCAATTCACACTTTCCATTGCTGCAGCATTTGTTCGAAGTGCGGCGTGGGCATCCAGTGGAATTGTATGAGACTATGCTGTCGCTGGCGGGGAGCTTGACCACGTTCTCAAGCACCGTTCATCCGCGTGATTTACCCAAATACGAGCATGATGAACTAAGCTTCTGCTTCGAGGACTTGGACGAGAAGATTCGCCTGCTGCTGGACACCGTGGTCCCCAGCAATTTTGTGTCGCTGCCGTTGAAGTTGACGCAGTCGTCGATCTACGCCACGGCGCTCGCGGACGACAAATATCTGCGCAATACCAAGATGTATCTGGCGGTGCGGGCGGAGATGAACGAGGCGGATCTGATTGGCAAGGCTCCGTATCTGGTCAAGGTGTGTTCGGCGAATCACATCGAGCATCTGGTGCGGCAGGCTCTGCCGGGGGTGCCGTTGACGCATTCGCCGCGGCCGCCTAGCGCGATTCCAGTGAAGTTGAATTATCAGTATTTCAGTGTTAGCCAGACGGGTGTGGCGTGGGAGGCGGTTACGCGGGCGCGCAACCTGGCGGCGTATGTGCCGGGGGATTTCCCCAATCCGCAGCTTGAATTAATTATTCTTTTGCCGGAGGCTTGAGCACGGCGGGAAGCAGCCGGAACGGAGCTCCGCCCCGTCGTGGGATATTAGCGGTCGATGTGGATGATGCCGCGCCTTATGGCGAGGGTTACGGCGTGGGTGCGGTCGGAGGCGCCTAGCTTCGACAGGATGTTTTGCAGATGCATCTTCACGGTGCCGGCGGCAGTGCCTAAACGGACTCCAATTTCCTTGTTTCCGAAACCCTTCGCTACGTATTGCAAGACTTCGATCTCGCGGGGGGTTAGGGCTACTTGCGGGAAGTGCTCGCTCAGGCGTTCGGCTACTTCGGGCGGCATCAGGCGTTTGCCGGAATGCACTACGCGAATGGCGCGCACGATCTCGGTGTGAACCGACTCTTTCAAGATGTAGCCGCGCACGCCGGCTGCGAGGGCACGATAGATTTCCTGGTCGCCATCGTAGCTGGTGAGCGCGATGATTTTGGCCTCGGGATCGATCTGGCGAATTTGTTTAGTGGCTTCGATGCCGTCCATTCCGGGCATGCGCAAGTCCATCAACGTGATGTCCGGATGAAACTGGCGGAACGCGTTCACCGCCTCCTGGCCGCTGCCGGCCTCCGCCACCAGCTTCATATCGGTTTCGTTCGCCAGGATAGCCGCGATCCCTTTGCGTACCAGGGGATGATCATCCACGCACAAAATTCCCAGTGTCTGCGTAACCACGCCCATCAAACCGCCTCCAATCTTCCCTCATGCGACGGCAATGGACTGCGCGGGGCCAGCGGCATGCGTAGCGAAACTTTGGTTCCCTGCCCAGGAGCGCTGGCTAAATCGAGTTCCGCCCCAATCTGACTGGCGCGTTCTCTCAGGCCAACCATCCCGTAATGCCCTGCCCGCCCGTTGCTTTCGCCGCGCTCCATCCCCCGGCCGTCGTCGCGGACCGAAAGCCGCAGATCGTTCGCCGAACACGCCAGGGCAACCTCGATGTTGTGCGCACCGGAGTGCTTAATCGAATTCGTAATAGCCTCCTGCACGATGCACAGCAAATTGTATTTCACTTCCGCGGGTAGTTCCTGCTGCCGGTCATCCAGGTTCAATTTTAAGCGGATATCGCGCTCCTGCGTGAGCTGGAGCGCCGCATCGGAGATGGCCACGGCCAAACCCGAACTCGGTCCCGTGCCGGCGCGCAAGCCGGCCACCGAGCGCCTCGTCTCCTGCAAACAAATACCCGCGTCGCGAATGATCTCCCCCAGAGCCTGTTGATCTGCCTTGGCTGTCAAGCGATTGGTGAAGGCATGCAGCTGCATGGTGATGCCGGAGAAGCCCTGGATCAGCGTATCGTGCAGTTCCCGAGCGATGCGGCTGCGCTCGGCCAAGACCAAGACGAATTGTTCGCGCAACTGCTGCACGCGGAAGCGGTAGGAGAGCCAGGCCAGCAAGGCGGCCACGGCCAGGCACAAGGGAATGAACCACGACCGCTGATAAAATTGCGGGGCAACTTCGAAATCCAACGCCGTGCCGGTTTCGTTGCAACTGACAAATGCGCCGCACGCCACCACCCGGAAACGGAATTTCCCCGGCGGCAGGTTAGTGTAAAAAGCTTCGCGGCGCGAACCAGCGTTGGTCCAATCCCGGTCGTAGCCTTCCAGCAGATAGCGAAATTTCATTCGTCCAGGAGCAACATAGGTGAGGGCTGTGTACTGAAAGGCCACATTAGCCCGCCCTGGACCCAAGGTTTTAACGCTGCCCGGGTCCACTTCGCTCCCGTCGATGGTCATGTTTTCAATCACCACCGGTGGCACCTCTCCTGGCCGGATGCCCTGATCGGAGGCGAAGGCCAGCAGCCATCCGGTGGTGGAAAACCAGAGCCGGCCATCTGTGGTGCGCACGCCCACCGGCTGGACACCGGGCGTCCCCTGGATGGTCCGCAAACCGTCCAGCGGGCTGTAAGGCGTGCTCGTGATCTTGGAAATGCTCCGGTCGGCGAACTTGAGCAGCTCTTTGCGGTCCACCCAAAAGAAGCCCTTACCGCAGGCCATCCACAAGCGGTCTTGGGCGTCCATCACGAAGCCGTAGATTTCACCGTCGTATAAACCATCCCTCACCAGGAAGCGCGTGAATTTGCCGTTGCGCAGCATGCCCAATCCGGCGCCGTTCGCACCCATCCACACAATGCCGTCGCGATCGGTATAAAAGGCGTTGATGTCCTGAAACAGAGGCACAGCGCCGGCAGGGCTTTCGAACTTCCGTACGCCGCCCTCGGCAAAGACGTAGACGTTGCCGCGCTCCGCGGAGAACAACATGCCGCCGTCGCGGGTCTCCCCGATGGCCACGATGGGGAACGGCAGCTCTTTCGCCAAAAATCGAACCTGGATAAAGTGGCCGCCCTGAAACACGGCCGGACCCTTTTGCGTTCCGGCCCACAAGTTTCCGGCGTGATCGCGGAATAGGGAACGAATCTGATTCGCGGGCAGGCCTTGGGCCGTGGTGAAACTTTCCTTGACCTGCCCGTCCTGCAAATGGATCGCGCCCTGACTGGTTCCGGCCCACAGGTCGCCGGCGGAATCGTCGGCCAGAACGTTGATACGCACGCGCGGGAAATTCGCCAGCGCCGTAAAAAACCTCCCGTTAAAGCGGCTCAATACGCCGTCGAGTGAGCCCGCCCAAAGAGTTCCGCGCCGGTCCTGGAACACCGGGCCCATGTTGTCCTTGGGCAATCCCTCGCTGCGGTCATAGCGCGCGGCGGCTCCGTCCAGGAATTGGTTGAGGCCGTTTTTGGTGGCTACCCAAAGCGACCCTTCGCGGTCCTCGTAAACTCCAAACACAGTATTCTGCGAGAGCCCATCGCGGTAGCCATAGCTGTCGATGGCGCCGTTGCGCACGCGGCTGAAGCCGTTGCGCGTGCCCACCCAGACCGAGCCGTTCTGGCCCTGCGCCAGCGAAAGAATCACGTCGTCCGCCAAGCCGTCCTTCTCGGTGTAAAGTTTTTCCACGCCGGCGTTATAGCGGACCAGCCCCTTGTCGGTGCCCACCCAAACGCCGTCGTCGCGGCATAGCAGGCTGCGCATTTCGCGACTGCCGCTAATCGATTTGAGCACCACGCGCGTGAACTCGGAGCCGTCCCACGCCGCCAGCACCTGGCCGCCGGCGATCCAAATTTTGCCGTCGCTGGCGCGGCATCCGCCGGTCGGCCGGTTGACAATCTGCGTGGGCGATTCGTGCACCTCAACGTTGTCGCCCACAATGTGAGCCAAGCCGGCGGTGGTGCACGCCCACATGTCGCCGCTCGAACCCGGCACCAGACAGGAAAAGTCCCGCGCAGAGAGGCCGTCTTTTTCGGTGAACACCTTGACGTCGCTGCCGCTGACGCGGACTAGGTGGAAATCGTTGGTCGTGATCCACAGGCGCCCCACGGTATCTTCCACCATGCCGCGCGCCCACAATTCACCCAGGAAATTCGCCTCCAGTGCGCGCACGGGCTGAAATTCCACACCATCGAAGCGCGCTACGCCGCTCTGCGTTCCTACCCACAGGTAACCGTCGTGACTTTGGGTGATGACGTGGATCGAAGCTTGCGCGAGCCCGGCCTGGGTCTGCCAAGTGCGATGCAGGTATTGCGTCAACTTGTGGTCCGGATTGAGCCCCAGCGCCGTGCTGCCACACCCCAGCGCCAGCACTAGCCAGGCACAAGCGCGCGAACCCATCATATTCATCCCGCCTATCATTGTAGCCCTCCGGCCCGCGAGCGTTAATGCAGAAGCAGAGCCGTAGCGGCGATCCCCGCCCCCACCACTCCGCTCAGCATCGACAGGAGCCACATCGGCCGCCGCTTGGTAAGGATCGCCAGCGAAGCCAGGACGATCGCGATTTCCAAAAACACCTCGCCCAAATGCGCCCGCAAGGCCCGCGCCCCGTGCAAGCGGCTCTCTTCTTCGAGCTTTTTCGCTTCCGCCTGGATCTCGCCGCGATCTTTGTCATAGCGCTCCATATTGGCCGCGTACTTATTGATCGCCGCCGGCCCCGCCGATAGCGCCGCCATCATGTCGCGCGCGATATCGGATTCATAGCGGCGGATGTCTTTGGCTTGATAGAACGACCATTGATCCGAGGCCTTTTGCTGGTTGAGCAGCTCCTCCGTAGTGAGCACCTGCCCGGCCACCGATACGATGGCCATCGCGGCCGCCATCACCGCCATGGTGAGCGCGACTTTGCGGTCAAACGGCTCGCGGGCTTTTTCCGCGTTCTCTTGTAGTTCTTCGTCGACAGACATGGTCCATTTTCCCCGTTCGTGAATTTAGTACCTTTCCGTATCGTTCGTGGGAGAGAGCGGATTCAGCGGCGCCGCCACCCCGTTTACGGTGGCCCCGCTGTATCCGAATCCCGCCGCATTGCGCACAAAATCGTAAGGAAAGTTCAGCTTCGGCCGCGATACTTCTTCGAGCGCTTTTAGATGCTCGGGCGCCAGATGTACCTCGAGGCCGCCCAGGTTGTCGTCCAATTGCTCGACGGTGCGCGCGCCGATGATAGTCGAGGCCACGCCCGGCTGCGATTGCACCCAGGCTAGCGCGGCACGGGCCGGCGTGGTGCCCGACTTTTTGGCTACGTCGAGCAAGACATCCACGACGCGGAAGGCCTCCTCCGTAAAGGCCCGGCTCACGAACGCTCCGCGCGCCGGTTTCGCAGTAGCGGCGTTTTCACGCGTGTATTTGCCGGTGAGCATTCCCGACATCAGCGGCGACCAGGGGGTGATTCCAAGTCCGAACTCCAATGCCGCCGGGACCAGTTCGCCTTCGATGGTGCGTTCCAGCAGCGAATATTCGAGTTGCAGGGCGATCAATGGAGTCCAGCCACGCATTTTGGCGGTGACCTGCGCTTGCGTGACTTTCCAAGCGGGCGTGTCGGAGAAGCCAATGTAGCGGACTTTGCCGGCGGCCACCAGATCGTCCAGCGCGCGTATGGTTTCTCCGATGGGCGTGAAGCGGTCCCAACAATGCATCCAGTAGAGATCTATATAATCGGTCTGCAAGCGCCGCAGGGATTGCTCGCACGCCGAGGTGAGCGATTTACGGCTGGCCCCGCCGCCGTTGGGATCTCTCGAATACATATTGCCGAAAAACTTGGTTGCGATGACCACGCGATCGCGGCGCGAGGGAGCGCGGCCGATGTGATCGCCGATGATTTTTTCCGAGTGGCCCTTGGTGTAGACATTGGCGGTGTCGATGAAGTTTCCGCCTTGATCGAGATACCGGTCAAGCACCTGTTTCGATTCCGCTTCGCCGGAGCCGAAGCTCCAGTCTTCGCCGAAGGTCATCGCGCCCAGGCAGAAGGGGCTCACGCGGAGTCCGCTGTTGCCGAGAGAAACATAATGGTTAAGGGGCATACGTTTTAGCTGTTACCACCTTACAGGAATCGTCACTCGGCGGTATGGGAGTGCATCCGCGCCACACAAATTGTTACAATATAGAGTTTGCACCCCAGTACTGCTGCATCGGAGGCTTAGTGAGATCTACCAATACGGACGACCCGAGCTACTTTCACAAGGTCGTCGATTGCCAGTGGGCGTGTCCAGCGCACACCAACGTTCCCGAGTATATTCGATTGATCGCGCAAGGGCGCTTCGCGGACGCCTACATGTTGAACCGGGAGTCCAATGTCTTTCCCGGCATTCTCGGGCGCACCTGCGATCGTCCTTGTGAACCGGCATGCCGGCGGACGCGTTTGGATACGAAACCGGTGGCGATTTGCCGCCTGAAGCGCGTGGCTGCGGATCAAAAAGGGGACGTCAGCGATTTAATGCCGTCTGCGCCCGAGCATAAGAACGGCAAGCGCGTGGCATGCGTGGGAGCCGGGCCCGCCTCGCTCACCGTGGCCAACGACCTGATGCCGCTGGGCTATGAGGTTACTATTTTCGAGAAGTACGACAAACCGGGCGGGTTGATGCGCACCAACATCCCATCGTTCCGGCTGCCGGACAGCGTGCTGCAATTCGAGACGGACGCGATTCTCGACATGGGCGTGGACATCCGCTACAACTCACCCGTAAGCAGCATGAAGGAATTGCTGGGCCAGGGGTTCGACGCGGTGTTCGTAGGCAGCGGCGCGCCGCGCGGCAAGGATCTGGATATCCCCGGCCGCCACGACACCGATCGTATTCACATCGGCATCGACTGGCTGGAGTCAATTACGTTTGGCCACATTGATTCAATCGGCGAAAAGGTTTTGATTATCGGAGTCGGCAATACCGCGATGGATTGCTGCCGGTCTTCACGCCGCTTGGGTGGAAAAGACATCAAAGTGATGGCGCGCCGGCCGCGCGGGTATTTCAAGGCGTCGCCTTGGGAGCTGGAAGACGCCGAGGAAGAAGGTATCGACATCGTTATCAATCATGCGCCCAAGCGGTTTGTGATTGAAAACGGCGTGCTTAAGGGAATGGAATTTGAGCGGCTGGAGTGGGACGAGAAAGCTGCTAAATCCAAGGTGGTCGAGACCATTTTCCTGCCTGCTGACGATGTGATTCTGGCGATCGGGCAAGAGAATTCCTTCCCCTGGATCGAGCGGGATCTGGGCATCGAATTCGATAAATGGGAAATGCCGCTGGTGGACGAAAAGACCATGCAGTGCTCGCGGCCCGGCATTTTCTTCGGCGGCGATGCAGCCTGGGGACCGAAGAACATTATCTGGGCCGTGGCGCACGGGCACCAAGCGGCCATTTCGATGCACGCGCATTGTCAGGGGCAGAGCGTAACGGAACGGCCGCCCGACCACATGAATCTGATCAGCCAGAAGATGGGGATCAGCGAGTGGAGCTACCATAACGACTACAATCCGGCGTCTCGGCAGAAGATGAAGCACGTCGATCTGGTTCATCGCTTCGAGCAGTTGAACGTAGAAGTGGAGCTGGGATTTAACGCCGAACAGACCGCGCGTGAAGTGCAGCGCTGCCTGAACTGCGACGTCGAAACCGTGTTCACCGCGGCCAAGTGCATTGAATGTGACGCTTGCGTCGATATCTGCCCGCTGCTGTGCCTCACCATCGCGCGCGACGGCGAGGAAAACGATATTCGCGAGCGGCTCTCGGCGCCCGCGGTGAATCCCGAGCAGGCTCTTTACGCCTCTACACCGCTGCCGCAAACCGGACGGCTGATGTTAAAAGACGAGGACCTGTGCGTCCACTGCGGACTGTGCGCGGAGCGTTGTCCCACCGCGGCTTGGGACATGCAAAAGTTTGAACTACAAATTGCCTACGCAGGCAGCGCAGCGGCGGAGCTGGAATTGTCGCCCGCGTGATAATTAAGAATAGAGAAAAAGGATAGAATCGTGCATCAGCTTCTACGCACCCGTGTGAACGATTTCGCTTTCAAGCTAGCGAACGTGAACGGCACCGGATCGGCCAGCGCCAACAGCCTCCTCATGCAGGCCATTTTCCGCATGGGGATTCCGGTATCCGGCAAGAATCTTTTTCCGTCCAACATTCAGGGCTTGCCTACCTGGTACGAGATCCGCGTTAATAAGGACGGGTACACAGCGCGGGCGCTCGACTACGATCTGATGGTGGCGATGAATTCTCAGACGTACGCGCAGGACGTAGCCGAGGTTCGCCAGGGCGGCTATCTGCTGTACGATTCGACGTGGCCTCTGGATCCGCATCTCATTCGCGAAGACGTGAACTACCTGGCGGTACCGTTTTCGAAGATGTGCAATGAGACCTTCAAGGACCCGCGCGAGCGGATTCTGATGAAGAACATCGCCTACGCGGGCACCCTGGTGGCGATGCTGAGCGTCGACATGGGCGTGGTGGAGCAGCTTCTCGACGAAAAGTTCGCCGCCAAGAAAGCCATGCGCGAGTCGAACACCAAGGCGCTGCGCCTGGGCTACGATTTCGCGCAAGAGCATTTGCAGTGTCCGCTGCCGTTTCATCTGGAGAAAATGAATGCCAACCACGACAAGATTTTGATCGACGGCAACACCGCGGCGGCTCTGGGATGCGTGTACGCCGGTGCGACGGTAGCGGCGTGGTACCCCATCACGCCTTCGACGTCGTGCATGGACGCATTCAAAGAATTTTGCGAAAAATACCGTAAAGATCCGGATACCGGCGATAACAATTTTTGCATCCTGCAGGCGGAAGATGAGCTGGGCGCGATCGGCATGGTGATTGGCGCTTCCTGGAACGGGGCGCGTGCTTTTACGTCAACCTCGGGCCCTGGCATTTCGCTGATGAACGAACTGCTGGGTCTCGCGTATTACGCCGAGATCCCGGCTGTGATTGTGGATGTGCAACGCGTTGGCCCATCGACAGGTATGCCGACCCGGACGCAACAAGGTGATGTCATGGCGGCTGCCTACGCTTCGCACGGCGACACCAAACATATCCTGCTGTTTCCGTCGAATCCGGCGGAGTGCTTCGAGTTCGCTCCGAAAGCGTTCGATCTCGCGGAACGTTTTCAGACTCCGGTCTTCCTGATGACTGACTTGGACATCGGCATGAACGATTGGGTGGTGCCGCGCCTCACCTGGGACGGCGCCTACGTGCCCGATCGCGGCCGTGTATTGAACCTGGAGCAAGTCAGCCAGCTGGCCAAATTCCAGCGCTATCACCCGGAAGATGAAAACTTCGTCGCAGCGCGGACGCTGCCAGGGGTTCATGCGAAGGGCGCGTTCTTCACGCGCGGTTCCGGCCATAACAAGTTCGGCGGCTACACCGAGACGCCCGCTGAGTATCAAGAAGTAGTTGACCGCCTGCTCAAGAAACAAAAAGCCGCAGCGAAATTCGTCCCCGCGCCAGTGATCTTGAGGCAACCGGGCGCGCGCGTCGGCATCGTGACCATCGGCGGCTGCGACCCAGCGGTGCGCGAAGCGGTCGACCTGCTGGCTGCGCGCGGCATCGCCGCCGACTATATGCGCATCCGCGGCTTCCCCTTCGATCAGAGCGTTGAAGATTTCATCATGCATCACCACTTCTGTTTCGTTGTCGAGCAGAACCGCGACGCGCAATTACGCTCGCTGCTGGTGCTGGAAACCGCGGTCCCCAAAGACCGTCTGCGGTCCGTGCTTAACTACGGCGGTTTTCCGCTCAGCGCCCGCCACGTAGTCGAGCCCATCCTGAGCCAAGTGCCGCCTGACCTGCAACCTGTACCACCGACAACCGATTCGAATTTGCGGACCGTTACGTCCGATTCCTGGGAGTAATCCACCATGCCGTCGATTGCCAAACCGATAGCCGTCCACCCGAGCCTGCATCGCAATGCGATTGGACTGAACCTTCGCGACTACGAAGGCGCCATGTCCACGCTGTGCGCCGGTTGCGGCCATGATTCGATCACCGCAGCCATCACGCGCGCCATATGGGAGCTGTCGATTGAGCCCCACATGATAGCAAAACTCAGCGGCATCGGCTGCTCGTCGAAGACTCCGACATATTTTGTAAGCGGGGCTCATGGCTTCAATTCCGCGCACGGCCGTATGGCCGCCATCGCCACCGGCGCCAACGCCGCCAATCGTGAGCTCACCTACATCGGCATTTCCGGCGACGGCGATTCGTTGTCTATCGGCCTCGGCCATCTGTGCCATGCGATCCGGCGCAACGTGAATATGTTGTATGTGATCGAGAACAACGGCGTCTACGGATTGACCAAGGGCCAGTTCTCCGCCTCGGCCGACGTCGGTTCCAAGAGCAAGCGCGGCGAAGCCAACCGGATGGCGCCGATCGATCCTGCGATGCTCGCACTCAGCATCGGAGCCACTTTTGTGGCCCGCAGTTTCTCGGGAGACAAGGAACAATTGGTGCCGATTCTGAAGGCTGCTATCGCCCACCGCGGCTTCGCGCTGGTGGACGTAATTTCGCCCTGCGTAACTTTTAACGATCACAACGGATCGACCAAAAGCTACCTGTATACCCGAAAGCACATGCAGAAAACGACCGAGGCGGATTTTGTTCCGCCCGCTACTGAGATTCTGGCCTCGATCGGCGGCACCGGCACCACCACCGTCACCATGCACGACGGCAGCGTAGTGCGCTTCACGGCGGTTCCCAAGGATTACGATCCGACCAACCGCCAGCAAGTGCTAAATTATTTACAACAGAATCAAGACGCCATCGCGACGGGTTTGCTGTACGTCGACGAAAGCGTCGCGGACATGCATGAAATGAACCGCACTCCTCCCACGTCGCTTTCGCGGGTGCCGCAAGAAAAGCTTTGTCCCGGCGCAGCCGCGCTTAACGAATTGCAAGAAGATTTCCGCTAGGAAGATGGTGAACTCTTGGGCCTGTCGATTGGGGTTTTAAAGGAAACGCTCACGGGCGAGAGGCGCGTGGCGATCACGCCTAAAGCGATCGACGTGCTCACGAAGGCGGGGGCGGAAGTATTGGTAGAGGCAGGAGCCGGTCTTGAATCCGGCTATCCCGATGAAGATTACACGGCGAAGGGCGCCAAGATCGCGCCCACTGCCGCGGCTGTTGCCGAAGCCGCGCAGATTCTCCTGACGGTTCGCGTGCCCGCTCCGGACGGCCTGGTCAAAAAGGGGCAGATTGTTATCGGAATGGCGGATCCGCTCAGCGATCCGCAACTCGCCGGGCAATACGCGCAAGCCGGCGCGACGCTGTTTTCCTTGGAATTAGTCCCACGTATCACGCGCGCGCAGAGCATGGACGTGTTGTCGTCGATGGCCTCGATCGCCGGATATAAGGCTGTGCTGCTGGCGGCAAGTGCGCTGCCGCGTTTGTTTCCGATGATGTCGACGGCCGCGGGTACGGTTCCGCCCGCGCGCGTTTTAGTGATCGGCGCCGGTGTCGCGGGCTTGCAAGCCATCGCCACCGCTCGACGGTTGGGTGCCGTGGTCAGCGGCTACGACGTACGCGCAGCGGTCAAAGAACAGATCGAAAGCCTGGGCGCGAAGTTCGTCAGCATCACAATCGGGGCCAGCGGCGAAGGCCAGGGCGGATACGCGCGCGCGCTCACTGACGAAGAGATCCGCAGCCAGCGCGAGCAGATGGCGGCGGTTCTCAAAGAACAGGACGTGGTGATCACGACCGCCGCTGTTCCCGGCCGCAAGGCCCCCATCCTGGTCACGCGCGAGATGGTGCACGTCATGAACCGCGGCTCGGTCATCGTCGATCTGGCGGCGGAGCGCGGCGGGAACGTCGAATCGACCAAAGCCGGTGAAACCATCGTCGACCAAGGTGTCACTATCATCGGCCCGGTTAATCTTCCCGCCACGTTGCCCAATCACGCGAGCCAGATGTATGGCCGCAACATCGTCACCTTCCTCAAAAACATGATGACCAAAGAAGGCGCGCTGAACATCGACGTCAACGATGAAATCACGCGCGACAGTTTGGTGGTGCGCGATGGCGCGATCGTGAATACGCGAGTACAGGAATTGCTAGGCTCCCCCGTTCAAGCCAGCTCCTGAAGCCACATCCGAAACCCGACCTTGAGAAATAATTTATGAGTAACGAGATTGAGATTAGTCTGTACGTTCTGGTGCTGGCAGTTCCCTTGGGCCTGGAGTTGGTTCGCAAAGTGTCGCCCCTGCTGCACACGCCGCTGATGTCGTTGACCAATGCGATTTCGGCGATCTCCGTCGTCGGCGCCATTCTGGTCTCCGGCAACGGCAACGCGCCCATGCTGAGCAAAGTCCTCGGCACCATCGCCGTGATGTTCGCCACCATCAACATCGTCGCCGGCTTTCTGATCACGGATCGCATGCTGAAGATGTTCAAGAAGAAGGAGACGCCGTCGAAATGAACGACTCCTTCTGGCAGGCAGCGTATATCATCGCTGCGCTGTGCGTCGTGTTTTCGATTAAGTGGTTGAGTTCTCCGGTAACGGCGCGCAAGGGCGTCCTCGCGGGCGAGTTCGGCATGCTGCTGGCCGTCATTGGTACCCTGCTCCGTCACGAGGTTGTCAGCTATGAATGGATCGCTATCGCGTTCGTAGCCGGGGCGGCCGTTGGGGCGCCGCTCGCGTATTTGATGCCGATGACGTCAGTGCCCCAATTGACGGCGCTATCGCATGCCTTCGGCGCTCTCGCCGCGGCTCTCGTGGGCTCCGCCGAATACTATACCGACGTCGCCGCCGGACATCCCACCACCGGTTTCAAGATGGTCGCGTTGGTGATCGAAAGCCTGCTCGGTTATCTCACCACCACGGCCAGCGTGATGGCGTTCGGAAAATTGCAGGAAATCGTACCCACGCGCCCGATGACGTACAAGGGCCAGAATTTCGTCAACCTTCTGCTATTCGCCATCGCTGGAGTTTTGGGCGTGTGGATGATTGTCGCCCCCGCGCCCCCCTGGGTCTTCCCCGCCTTCACCGGATTGTCGCTGCTCTTTGGAATCCTCTTAATCATGCCTATCGGCGGCGGCGATATGCCCACGGTGATCGCGCTGCTGAACTCTTATGCGGGAGCGGCCTGCGCGGCAATGGGCTTCGCTTTAGAAAACCGCCTGCTCATCATCGCCGGTGCTTTGAACGCATCGTCCGGATTCATCCTCTCGGTGATCATGTGCAAAGCCATGAACCGGTCCTTCGCCAATGTATTATTCGGCGCATTCGGCGCGGCCACTACGGCCACCGCCGCTCAGGTTTCCACTAAGCCCGTACGTTCGGCCACCGCCGAAGACGCGGCGTCTATTCTTGAAAGCGCGCGCCGGGTGATTGTCGTTCCCGGATACGGAATGGCCGTCGCGCAGGCGCAGCACAAGCTTCGCGAACTGACCGACATTCTGAACAAGCGCGGCGTACAGGTGGATTTTGCAATCCATCCCGTCGCCGGCCGCATGCCAGGTCATATGAACGTGTTGCTTGCCGAAGCCGACATTCCCTACGACAAGCTGCATGAGATGGAAGACATCAATCCTGATTTCGCCGAAGCCGATGTGGCGCTGGTGATCGGAGCCAATGACGTCGTCAATCCAGCGGCGCGGCATGACACCACCAGTCCGATTTACGGCATGCCGATTCTGGATGTCGACAAAGCGCATACCGTGATGGTGATTAAGCGCAGCATGAATCCGGGTTTCGCCGGCATCGACAACGAGCTGTACTACATGGACAACACCTTGATGCTTTTCGGAGATGCCAAGGGATTCGTAGGCGAGATTGTGAAAGCTCTCAGCGCGAATAAGTAGTTACTGCCCGTGCAACTTCTTCGCGGCTTCGGCAAACGGCTTTGCCGCCGGATCACGATCGTTCCAGTGCGGCGTCGTCGGGGCTTGCGCTAAACGCAGGGTTGCGATGCCGACAGCCTGGTCGACCTTAGCCATATTGTCGTAATCGATCTTCTGCCATTCGTCGCCTACGGCATGGTAATCCGGGAAATCGTAGGTGACGCTCAAGGTATGCGCCGGGACGCCAGCGGCCGCCAACGGCCCGTTATCGCTGAGATTGAAATATTTATCGCTCGCTTCGGCGATTTTGGTCACCGCAATTCCCACACGCTTGCCGGCGTTAACGAGAATCGGCACCATGTCGGAATAATCGAACCCGGTGACGTTGGCGCTGTTGAGGCGCGGGCCCTGGGGCGCGTCGGTGCGCCCTAATTGCTCCAGATTTAATTGGGCGACGGTCTTGGAGAGCGGCGCCAACGGATGCATCGCGTAGTAGCTCGAACCGCGCAGTCCCTTCTCTTCTCCACAAAACAAAATGAAGAGTACACTGCGTTTTGGACGCGGATGCAAGGCCGCTAGCGCATTAGCCACTTCGAGCACCGCGGCGGTGCCGCTGGCATCGTCGTTCGCACCATTGAAGACGCGGTCTTCGCCGGATTGCGCCAGCCCAACGTGATCGTAATGCGCGCTTAGGATGACGTAGCTATCTTGGAGACGCGGGTCGGAACCCCGCAGAATCGCCGCGACGTTGCGTGACTTCGGTGAATCTTTATCCTCCGGGCGCAGCGCGACGGTCTGAAAGTAGCCATCGTCGCCCACCGGCTCCAAACCCAGTCGGCGGAATTGCGAGGCGATATATTCGCCGGCGATATCCAATCCGCGCGACGGCGTGTCGCGGCCTTCTAATAAGTCGGAAGCGAGAAATGACACGTCGCCGCGCAGGGAGTTCGCGGTGATGTGGTCCGCCACGATGCGCATTTCGGGAGTCATCTGTGCCCAACCGGCAGTACAACACGCCGCGAACAACAGGGCGGCGCACGGCCTAGTCATCGTTGAATTCTTCCAGCCACGCCATTTGAATCGCTTCGAGTTTCGCTTCGTTGGATTTCTTGGGATCGTCGTCGAAGCCTTCGAGCTCCGTGACCCATTTGTGCAGATCCGTGAAGCGGATGACCGCTGGGTCCTGATCGGGATACTTGTCGTGCAGCGCCAGCGCGATGTTTTCGATGTCCGTCCAACTGAGCTTAGGCATTTAGATCTTGGTTCCCTTCAGAGCCCCGCGCACGGCCGTGTTCATCATGTTCTCCGCCAGCGCATGCGTCGAAGTGTTTAATTGGTCGATCTTCTCACGCATCAGCAGATGATCGTTTTGGTTATACACCGTCAGCAAGCCCTCGACATCGTGATCGATGGCTGCGCGTTCATCGGCCGGCAAGCCGGTAAAAGCATCGTCGTGGCGCGCTTTTTTGACGGCAGCGAGAATCGAATCGGCCTCCACGCGCGCCTCACGTACCTGCCGTTCCCTGAAATCGTCCTGTGCTTTTTCGAAGGATTCGAGAATCATCGCCTCCACCTGCTGGTCCGACAATCCATAGGAGGGCTTCACATCCATGCTCTGTTCTTTGCCGGTGCGGACGTCGCGCGCGGTGACGTTGAGGATACCGTTGGCGTCGATCAGGAAGCGGACGTCGATCCGCGCCAGGCCAGCCGGCATGGGCGGGAGGTCTTTTAAGTCGAAGCGGGCCAGGCTGCGGCAATCTTTGACGAGCTCGCGCTCACCCTGGACGACGTGGATCAGGACGTTCTTTTGGCCGTCCACAGCCGTGGTGAATTGTTCCGTGGCAGAGGCCGGGATGGTCGAGTTGCGATGGATTAGTTTCGAAACCAAGCCACCCATGGTTTCGATTCCCAGGGACAAGGGTGTTACGTCGAGGAGCAACTGGTCCTGGACGTCGCCCGAGAGAATGCCGGCTTGCACCGCCGCGCCTAGAGCGACCACTTCATCGGGATTCAATTCCGTATGCGGGCGCGCGCGAAACAATTTTTCGACTTCGGCCCGCACCAGCGGAATGCGCGTCGAGCCGCCGACCATCACGACCTCATTGATATCCTCGACACTTACGCCCGCGTCGGCGATGCAGGCGCGGCAGGGCGCCAGGGTGCGCTCGACGATGGGTTGGATGAGCCGATTGAAAACATCCACGCCGATATCGCGCACGTACTTTTTGCCGGCGTAGAAAAATTCGATCACGGTGGAGGGAACGAATGACAGCTTTTCCTTGGCCTGAATCACAGCGCGCCGCAGGAGCTGCACCGCGTCGCTTTTGGCGGAGATGTCCTCGCCCCATTCGGCTTGAATATCTTCGAAGGCGATGCGCAGCAGGAGATTATCGATGTCGTCGCCGCCCAGGTGCGTGTCACCGTTCGTTGCCAGCACTTCGAAAATACCTTCATGCAGGCGCAGGATCGAAATGTCGAAGGTGCCGCCGCCGAAATCGTATACCGCGACGATGCCTTCTTTGCGTTTGTCGAGGCCGTAGGCAAGCGCGGCCGCCGTTGGTTCATTTACCAAACGCAGCACGTCGAGTCCCGCAATGCGGCCGGCGTCTTTGGTCGCCTGCCGCTGTGCATCGTTGAAGTACGCGGGCACTGTGATAACGGCCTGCGTGATCTGTATGCCTAATTCCTCTTCCGCGTCCAGTTTTAGCTTGCGGAGGATGTGCGCCGACACTTCGGGCGGCGTCAGCACCTTGTCGCCTAGTTGCAGCTTAAGTACGGAGCCACTGGCTTCGACCACCTGGAACGGAAAGAGCTTCAGCTCTTCCTGAATGTCTTCGGCGCTGCGTCCCATTAAGCGTTTTACGGAATACACGGAGCGCTCGGGATGCGTGAGCAGCATTTCGCGGGCCTGGGCGCCTACGACCACTTCGCCTGACGGCGTCACGGACACCACACTGGGAACGATACCGCTCAGGATGCGCGGGCCAGTGGGTTCCATCACCGCAATCAGGCTGTTGGTGGTGCCGAGATCGATGCCGACGATGGGAGATTGTTCCTTGCCAAAATCAATTTGAAACGTGGACATTCAATTCCTTTTCGACGTCGCGGATCAGGTTCGCGATGTACTGGCGGCGGTCGAGAACGCTGCGGATCGCTAATAAGTGCGACGCGTCATGGCCTTGGTCGTAGCGTCCGAACAGCACCGCTAGGCCGTGGTCGATTTCGTCGCGCATATGATGGAAGCGTTCGCGAGCTTGGCTGAGTTGGGGACGCGCCGATTCGTCGCCGGCGCGCAGCTCTTCTAGCGCGAGGTTCATCTCGAAAACCTCTTCGAGCAATTCCGGAGGGACGTGCTTTGAAGGCACGATAGCTTTCTGCTCGAGAAAATACTCGGCGCGCGCGATAGGGTCGCGCAGGGTACGAAAGGCGTCATTTAGGACCGACGTCATTTCAAGCGACTTCTCCTGTTCCGCGGCGCTGGCCCGGCCGAAGCGGTCAGGATGCCATTGGCGGCTGCGCTCGTAGAATTGCTTCTTGAGTGCTTCCGAATCGAGCGCGAGCTTAGGCGCGAGCCCCAGCGCATCGTAAAACTGCATCAGGCAGAAAAAGAAGTCCCGCAGCCGCAGCTTTTCTTAGCGTTCGGATTCTCGAACACGAATCCCGACTGCATCAGCGAATCTTTCCAATCGAGCGTCATGCCGTCCAAAAACACCAGGCTCTTGGGGTCGATGAAGACTTTCACGTCGTCGAAGTTCAGAACCTGATCGGTCGGCCGCGGCTTGACGTCGAACTTGAACTGATAGCTCAGGCCGGAACAGCCGCCGCCAAGGACGCCCAGGCGCAGGCCCCCGTTCACTCCTTCGCGCTGGAACGCTTCGCGAATTTTTCCAACTGCTTTTGGAGTGACGGTGACCATCGAAACCTAGACCCGCGCGGCCTCAGCCGGAACCGGCTTGGCTTTCGCTTTGTAATCCGTGATAGCGGCTTTGATCGCGTCTTCCGCCAGCACAGAGCAGTGAATCTTCACCGGAGGCAGGCTCAGCTCCGTGACGATATCGGTATTCTTGATGGCGAGCGCTTCGTCGACGGTCTTGCCGCGCAGCCATTCGGTCGCAAGCGAAGAACTGGCAATGGCGCTCCCGCAGCCGAAGGTTTTGAACTTGGCGTCTTCGATAACGCCGGTTTCCGGGTTCACCTTCACTTGCAGCTTCATCACGTCGCCGCACTCCGGTGCGCCCACCATGCCGGTGCCAACGTTGGGATCGCTCTTGTCCATCGAACCCACGTTCCGCGGATGATTGTAATGGTCAACCACTTTGTCTGAATATGCCATGGTGATTTCCTTTAACCTTTTTAGTGCGCCGTCCACTGCACTTTAGTCAAATCGATTCCTTCTTTGAACATCTCGTAGAGCGGTGAAAGCTCGCGCAGCTTCTTCACCACTTCAATTACTTTACCCGCTACGTAATCTACTTCTTCTTCGGTGTTGAAGCGTCCCAGTCCGAAGCGAATAGAGGAGTGCGCCAAGTCGTCGCCCGCGCCCAGGGCTTTCAAAACGTAGCTCGGCTCGAGCGTCGCCGAAGTACAAGCCGAGCCGCTCGACACCGCGATTTCATTGATCCCCATCAGCAGACTCTCGCCTTCGACATACGCGAAGCTGATGTTGAGATTATTGGGCAGCCGGTGCTCCAGCGTGCCGTTGATATACACTTCGTCGAGCGAGTTCATCAAGCGATCCTTGAGCTTGTCGCGCAGGAACGCCATCCGCTTCGCTTCCGCCGGCATCTCCGCTTGCGCCAGCGCGCATGCTTCGCCTAAGCCCACGATGCCCGGAACGTTCAAAGTGCCCGACCGCATGCCGCGCTCATGCCCTCCGCCATCCATTTGCGCCGTGAGTTGAACGCGCGGATTGCGGCGCCGGACGTACAACGCGCCCACGCCTTTAGGCCCATACATTTTGTGCGCGCTGATCGACATTAAATCGATATTATCGTCGAGCACGTTCACGGGAACTTTGCCCACGGCCTGCGTGCCGTCGGTATGCAGCAGCACGCCGCGCTCGCGCGCGATCCGGCCGATCTCGCGAATTGGTTGCAGTACGCCAATTTCATTATTGGCATGCATGATGCTGATCAGGACTGTCTTGTCAGTGATCGCTGCCTTCAATTGATCCAGATCCACCAGACCGTTCTGTTGCACCGGCAGATACGTGACGCGCGTCCCATGTTTTTCCAGACGCTTGCAAGTATCGAGAATCGCCTTGTGCTCCGTCGCGGCTGTAATGATGTGGTTGCCTTTTTCGGCATACATCTCGGCCACGCCCTTGAGGGCCAGATTGTCGGATTCGGTGGCGCCGCTGGTAAAAACAATTTCCTTCGAGGTCGCGCCGATCAGGCTCGCCACTTGCTTGCGCGCCTTCTCGGTTGCTTCTTCCGCTTCCCAGCCGAAGCTGTGATTGCGGCTGGCCGAGTTGCCGAAGATATTCGTCAAGTACGGCCGCATCGCCTCAAACACGCGCGGGTCGACCGGCGTGGTGGCGTGATTGTCCATGTAGATCGGTAGTTTCATGCTGTTGCCGTTAGATAGTCCCAGAAAGCCTCGCTAGTTGGATGTTTTGCAGCGGCGGGCGGACGCTAGGAACTTGCATCTCTTCGCTCGCCAAATCGGCCAGAGAAATATTTGCCAGTAAACTCAGGATGCCTTCGTGCACTTTGCGCAGGGGTTCGCGCACCGGACAGAGCGCGGTCTGATCGCAGCCGGCGTGCTCGGTGAAGCATTTGGTCAGGATGATGGGGCCATCGATAACGCGGATCGCTTCGAGCGCTGAAATGTTTTGTGCTTCCCGCGCCAGGCGGTAACCGCCGTTGGTTCCCTGCTCTGAAATCAGCAGGCCGCCGCGTGCTAAGTTTTGCAGCACTTTCGACAAAAGCGGCAGCGGAATGCGGTAAGAATCGGCGATGTCTTTTGCCGAAGCACTCGCTCGCGGCCGGCTCACCGCGAGATGGCGCAGGGCGATCAAGCCGTAGTCCGCTTTTTTGGTCAGCTTCAACATCCGACCTCAGTATATCAGACCAAATTGGTCTTGTCAGATCATATTGGTCTAGGATCGGGCTAACTGGCTCTACGGTATAGGTTTATTTCTTGATTACGTGGGCTTTGTAGAGCTTAAAGTCGCCATCGTAAACAGTGGCCTCGATGTTGTCCCCGACTTTGGCGGTCTTGAAAACGTCGGCGTTGTCCACCTCATACTTCATGGTCATCGCACCCATCCAGCCTTCGACTTTCTCGCCGTTCACGGTCATCCTTTTTGAGGCGGCATCGAGCGACTCGATCTTCCCATGGAAGGTGTAAGTCTTCTTGGCGCCCTGCGCTCGCAGCAGAATCGCGAATGCTGGTA
This sequence comes from Acidobacteriota bacterium, assembly GCA_030775965.1. GTDB lineage: Bacteria > Acidobacteriota > Terriglobia > Bryobacterales > Bryobacteraceae > Palsa-187. Next base: position 21,803 of record JALYIB010000052.1, read on the forward strand.
TCACGGCGGCGGTCGCGAAGGTTCGTCTGGTCATATTCTGTTTATACACTTTTGTCTTACAGTGCGGGGCTGCCGGGCGGGTTGCCACGGGGGGCGCGCGACAGCTCGAGAATCTTGTCGGCGGCGGCGTGCGGATGGTCGATCGAGCTCATGATGATGCGGCTCGATTCGCCCGCGGTTTCGAGCGACAGATTGCCGATATCGAGCATCCGCTGGCCCAGCGTCTGATCCACGCGGACGTCCTGTATTTTGGTCAGCTCCATGGTGCGCGTGCTTTTCGAAAGTACTCCGGATTCGTAGCGTAGGCGGTCATCGAGGATGGTGAGCTTGATGAGGCGGCGGCGCATGTGGCGGACGGCGAGGATGATCAGACCTAGCGCCGGAATCGCCAGCCAGGCCCACATGCGTTGATCGTCATTATGGATCGACAGCAGATAAACCGCGATGCCGAGGGCCAGCAGCACACAGAGAAGATAGCCGAACTTGATGACCTTGACGGAGGTTCGCAATTCCACGCGAGCATGATAGCACCGTAACCGTCGCTGGTCACCTGACCACATATCGTTACACACGTTCGTGCACGGGAACCTAAGGCCGCGCTGATTGCAATGCGTTTGGTCGTGCTATACGCGTTCGGCCCTTGTCCTGCCCCTGGGAGAAGCATGAAAACGCTCAAACCGTATTTGTTCGCGTTCGCGGTAGTTAGTCTGGCCGGATGCGCCGCGTCGACCAAGAGTGCCGACGTTTCCGCCAGCATCCGCACCTCGCTCGATCAGGCCGGCTTTAGAGATGTCTCCAGCGGCCAGGATCGCGATAAGGGCGTGGTTACTTTGGGTGGCCATGTGGCGGCCGATGCCGACAAAGCGCAAGCCGAATCCATTGCGCGGTCCTTGGCGGGGAGCCAAGTCGTGGCCAACCAGATTGCGGTGATTCCGGTGGGCGTCGAGAGTGACGCAAAAAAGTTGAACTCTTCCTTGGATAAG
>JALYIB010000053.1 GCA_030775965.1 Acidobacteriota bacterium
CCCATCTCCTCAGCCGTGCGCAGCGCCTCCACAAACGGATCGCACGGTTCAACGGGGATATAGATCGCGCGATCGTCCCCCTCGTCGGCGTGGTAGAGAATCACCGACATTTCCGGCAGCCTCGCCCGCGCACGTTGGTAGCAGGACGCGAGAAATCCCGGCAGTTCCACCGCTACCACTCCCGGCTTGGCGTCCAACAGCAGCTTGCGCAATTCCAGCGCGAATTCCAGCTTCCCCGGCACCACCGGAAAGTAGCGTACCTTGCCCCGGTTGAGACCGCCGGATTTGAATTCAGCTTCGAGGGACATACCGCAAGGCCTCTTCGCCGAGCGTCTGCACGATCGCCGTTTTCAGACTCTCGCCGCGGTCCGGCTTCGCGCCGCGCTCCGCCTCGCCATGCATCAGCTTCATCGCGAAACGCGCCATGTTGATGCCGTCGCGCGCCGTGTAGCGCTCGTCCGCAGCATGCGCCTGCTGCAGAAAATCGGTGACGTAATTCAAAATATGCTCGTCGCCAAACGGCAGATTCTCGCGCAAAATTGCAAACTCCTCGTGACGCTCCGGGAAATCGATCAGGATCATCGGCTGCAATCGCGAGTGAATGTACTCCGGCAGATCGAACGTGCTGGCGTCATCGTTCATGGTCGCCACAATGCGGAACAAAGGATGCGCCTTGATCTTGATTCCCGCGACAATGGATTCCACATACCGGCGATTATCCAGCAATGGCGCCAAGCTGGCCCAGCTCTTCTCGCTCATCCGATTGCCCTCGTCGAGAATCACAATTCCCCCCCGCAGCATCGCCGTCACCAGCGGCGAAGCCACATAGCGCAGCCGCGCCTCGCCCTCGATCACCGGCGTGACCAACAAGTCCTCCGGCCGCGTGTCGACGGTCGCCTGCATAATGAAAACTTCCCGATCCAGGCGTTTAGCAGCCGCGTAAGCCAGTGTGGTCTTCCCCACCCCCGGCTTGCCCAGCAACCGCGGATTCATCGGCAGATCCTGCGCGTCAATCACCAGCCAAGCGGCCAGCAGTTGGCGCATCACTTCTTCCTGCCCCACCCACGTGATCGACAACTCGTCCGGGTGCGCCAGATGCAGCGGAACGCCTTCAATCTCAACGATCATATTGCTTCAATGTAGCAGAGGAAGACAACCCTCCCAGCACCTTGATATACTGATACTTTGCTCGGTCCGCCCCGGTACCCCGGAGTGTGTGCCCCGGGGCAGGAGTTCGCCGTGTTCTTTCATCTTCGGGACCTGGATGTCCGCGCTGGCCGTTTCGATGTCGAAATCGCGCCGGGCGACATTGATTTTCAACTGGGAGCGAAGGATAAAGATACCAATCTGCGCCAGGCCGGCCCGCTTCGCGCGCAGGGGAAAGCCGAGCTGGTGTTGGGATCGGACGCCGAAATCAAGGTGTCCGGCCACGTGATCGTTGAAATGGCAGCCGATTGTGACCGGTGTCTCGAACCGGCGCGCTTCCCCATCGATGCCGATTTCGCGTTGTATTATAGGCCGGTGGCCGAAGGATATGGCGACGAGAAAGAGATCGATAGCGGCGAAGCCGAAATGGGTTTCTATGAAGGCGACGGCGTGGAACTGAACGACGTCTTGCGCGAGTTTATTTTGCTGACGCTGCCCATGCAGCGGGTTTGCAGGGAGTCCTGCAAAGGAATTTGCCCGATCTGCGGGCAGAACCGGAACCAAAAGGAGTGCCAGTGCCACGCGGAAACAACCGACGACCGCTGGGCCGCGCTCAAGAGTTTGAAATCTTAAAAAGGTAGAAGAACGTGCCCAATCCAAAACGACGTCATTCCAAGCGCCGCACCTCGCTGCGCCGCACTCACGATTCGCTCACGCGCTCGGTGCTCTCCGAGTGCCCCAGTTGCCATGAGCCCAAACTGCCGCACCGCGTTTGTCCCCGCTGCGGAAAGTATAAAGGCCGCGAAGTCGTCGAAGTTGTCGAAGAATAGCCCGCGCGCGCTCCCATGCTGACAATTGCGGTCGACGCAATGGGCGGCGATCATGCCCCTAAGGCGGAGGTCGAAGGAGCCATCCGCGCTGCGTCCGAATTGGGTCTCCGCGTCATCCTGGTAGGTCCCGAAGAAGCGGTCCGCCAGGAGTTGGCCCTCCACGCCGGCGCCGGCGAGCTGCCCATTGAAATCCGCCACGCCGCCGAAGTCATCACCATGGAGGACTCGGCCGCGAAAGCTGTCCGCACCAAGAAGAATTCGTCGATCCATGTGGCCGCGCGCCTGGTTCGCGACGGCGGAGCCGATGGATTCGTCTCGGCCGGCAACACCGGAGCCGTCATGGCCACCGCGAAAATGGTGCAGGGCATGATCCGCGGCGTGCAGCGCCCCGCGCTCGCTTCAGCTTTCCCCACACTAAAAGGAACTCCCGTCGTAGTGGTGGACGTGGGCGCGAACGTCGATTCCACGCCGGCGATGCTGGCGCAGTTCGCGGTGATGGGCGAGATCTACTCGCGCTACATTTTCAAAATCCACTCGCCGCGCGTCGGCCTGCTCTCGATCGGCGAAGAAGAACACAAAGGCAACGACCTCACCCGGGCCGCAACCCCGCTTCTTAAAGGCCTGCCGTTGCATTTCATCGGCAACGTGGAAGGCCGCGACATCTATTCCGGACTGGCCGACGTCGTCGTCTGCGACGGCTTCATCGGCAACGTAGCGCTCAAAGTCAGCGAAGGCCTCGTCGAGATGTTGCAAAGCATGCTGCGCGAATCGCTCGAAGCCACCGTGACCCGTAAACTCGGCTACGTGCTGTCGAAAGAAGCCTACCGCGATTTCCGCAAGCGCGTCGACTACTCCGAATTCGGCGGAGCCCCGCTGCTTGGCGTAAAGGGCGTCAGCATCATTTGCCATGGCCGCTCCAACGCCAACGCCATCAAGAACGCCATTCGCGTGGCGTCCGAATTTGCGCACAGCCGGATTAATGAGAAAATAGAAGCGGAGCTGGATCGCACCGCAGCGAGCAAAGTCGCCGTGCAATGAACCGGGTACTGAGCTTCGCGTTTGGCCTCCTGGCGGCCCTCGCCGCCGCCGACGCTCAGAAGCTTGACCCGATCCAGTGGACACTCACTTCGGACGTTGCGAAAGCCCCCGCAGGCTCGTCAGTCCCGCTGCATCTCAAGGCCACGTTCCAGGAAGGCTGGCACCTTTACTCGCTAACAACGCCCGCAGGCGGCCCCATCCCCACCACCGCCGAGCTAGCCGAAAACCCCGCGGTGAAAAGCGCCAAGGTATACCAGCCCCCTCCCAACCGCCAGTTCGATAAAAATTTCAATCTGGATACCGAAACATTCGAGAAGCAAGTTGATTTACCCCTAACCGCAACGCTAGCGCCCGACGCCAAAGGCTCGGTCGAGCTCATTGCGAACGTGCGCTACCAAGCTTGTAACGACCGCCAGTGTTTGCCACCGCGCAAAAAGAGCGCAGCCTTCACGGTTATGGTGGACCCCGCAGCCGCGGCCCCGGCAGCGTTCGTGGTCCCCGCCGAATACACCGAAATTAAACCTGGCGCAGTTGCGGTCAAGGTGGTCAATGCCGAAGCGCCCCAGCCCGCAAACACCGGCAGCCTCCCCGCGTTTTTGATCACCGCCTTCGGCCTCGGCCTGGCCGCGATCTTCACCCCCTGCGTGTTCCCGATGATCCCCATTACCGTCTCGTTTTTCCTCAACCAGCGCGGCGGGATTCTCCAAGCTGTCGTTTTCTCGCTCGGCATCGTGGTCCTGTTTTGCGCGCTCGGCCTCGGAGTCACCGCAGCCGTCGGACCCTTCGGCGTAAACCAACTAGCTGCGAACCCGTGGGTGAACGGATTCATCGCGCTCGTCTTCGGCGCCTTCGCCCTGAGCCTGCTAGGAGCCTTCGATATCGCACTCCCCTCCCCCATGCTCACCAAACTAGACTCCGCCTCGCGCCGCGGCGGTTATATGGGGACGCTGCTCATGGGCCTCACCTTCGCCCTGACGTCGTTCGCCTGCATCGGCCCCTTCATGGGTAGTTTGCTGGTGGCGTCGGCACAATCCAAAGGCCTGCAACCCGTGCTAGGCATGGTGAGCTTCGCGGGGGGTCTCGCGTCGCCATTCTTTTTCCTAGCTGCATTCCCCGGATACCTGAAAAAACTCCCCAAAAGCGGTGGCTGGCTAGCGCGCGTAAAAGTGGTGATGGGATTCGTACTGCTAGCGGCCATGCTAAAGTACGCATCGAATATCGACCAAGTCCTGCAGTTAGGCTGGATCACCCGTGAGCGTTTCCTCGCCGGTTGGTTCGTCCTGTTCACCCTCGCCGGTTTGTATTTGCTCGGCCTAATCAAGCTCGAAGGAAATGAAGAAGGCGATCGCCTGGGCATCGGACGCCTGATCGTCGCCAGCGTTTTGCTGATCTTCGCGTTCAGCCTGCTCCCCGGCATGTTCGGAGCCCCGCTCGGCGAACTCGACGCCTACGTTCCGTCCGCCCCGAGCGGCGGCATCCTCACCAACCGCGCCTCCACTCAACAAGTCTGGATGAAGAATCAATATCGGGAGGCTCTCAGCCAGGCCCGCGCCGAAAACAAGCTGGTGCTCGTCACCTTCACGGGCTACGCCTGCACCAATTGCCACTGGATGAAGGCCAACATGTTCCCCCGCCCCGAGATCGCCGCCGCCGCCCAGAACCTGGTGCTGGTCGAACTCTACACCGACGGCACCGACAAAGAATCCGAAGAGAATCAAAAACTACAGGACGAAAAATTCTCCACAGTCGCCATTCCCTACTACGCGATCCTCGACCCCGACGGCAAAGTAGTGGCGAGCTTCGCCAAGGGCATGACGAAAGACACCAAGGAATTCCTGGCGTTTCTCACCGCGCGCCCGGCGTAATTTTACTCCGCCAAAACCTTGTGCACGAACTGCACCGCCATCGACCCCTCGCCCACCGCGGAAGCCACGCGTTTCACGCTGCCCGCGCGAATATCGCCCACCGCGAAAACCCCCGGCAAACTCGTTTCGAGCATATAAGGAGTCCGCCGCAGCGGCCAAGCGGGACCCACGTCCGCACCGGTTTTAATAAAACCTTGAGCATCGAGTTCCACGCAGTCCTTGAGCCATTCCGTGTTAGGGTCCGCGCCGGTCATCACGAAGACGTGCCGCGTTTCATGGATGCCGCGCTCGTCCGTCTTCGTGTTGCGCCAGTGAATGCGCTCCAAGTGATCGCCCCCTTCGAGCGCCTCGATGCGTGTCCAGGTCATCACCGTAATTTTCGGGCTAGCCTCAATGCGCGAAATCAAATACTGTGACATCGTCTTCGCCAGGCAGGGCCCGCGCACCAACAGGTAAACATGCTCGGCGATGGAAGAAAGAAACATCGCCGCCTGTCCCGCCGAGTTGCCGCCGCCCACCACCGCGATTTCCAG
>JALYIB010000054.1 GCA_030775965.1 Acidobacteriota bacterium
GGTTAGGAGGATGCTGCCGTTGCGGCGGATGACTAGTAGGGTGCGTTCTAGTTGTTCTGGGGTGGGCTTCGTGCGTTTCAGGGGTAGATCGTTTTGCGTCCCGGCTTTGTAGGCTGCGCAATTCGGCGCTACGGGGCATTCGGCGCAGCGCGGGTCGCGCGGGAAGCAAATGGTGGCGCCTAGTTCCATCACGGCTTGATTCCAGCGGGCGGGATCGGTGGGGTCGAGCAGGCGGTTGGCTAGGGGCTGGGTGTCGACGTTTGCGTCGTTGGTCCAGCGGGCTAGGACGCGCTTCACGTTGCCGTCGACTACGGCGTGCGGGAGCCCGAAGGAGATGCTGGCGATGGCGGCGGCGGTGTAGGCGCCTACGCCGGGGAGAGTCAGAATCGATTCGTAGTCTTTCGGAAAGGTTCCTGACGCGGCGATTTGCTGCGCTGCTTTTTGCAAATTGCGGGCGCGGGAGTAGTAGCCTAGGCCGGCCCACATTGTTAACAGGTCGGACTCCAGGGCTATCGCAAGAGACGCGGCGGTGGGGAAGCGCTTCAAGAAACGTTCGTAATAGGGGATCACTGCTGCTACTCGCGTTTGCTGCAGCATCACTTCGGAAATCCAGATGGCGTAGGGGTCGCGCGTTTTGCGCCAGGGAAGATCGCGCTGAGCTCGATCGTACCAGCGCGTGAGTTTTTGACGCAGCGAACGGATGACGGCGAAATGCAAACTTCTATAATAAAAGATGGCCACCTGCGCTTGAACGACTTTATCTCCATCCGTGGGGCGCGCGTTCATAACCTGAAGAACGTTTCGCTGGATATACCGCACGATCAGCTCACTGTGATGACGGGCGTGTCAGGCTCCGGGAAATCCTCGCTCGCGTTTGACACCATTTACGCCGAAGGGCAGCGGCGGTATGTGGAGTCGTTGTCGGCTTACGCGCGGCAGTTTTTGGAGCGCATGGAGAAGCCGGACGTGGATGAGATCGAGGGGATCGCGCCGCCGGTGGCGATCCGGCAGAAAAACACGACACGGAACCCGCGGTCTACGGTGGCCACATCGACCGAGTTGTACGATTTTTTGCGGCTGCTGTGGGCGCGTGCGGGGCGCACTTACTGTCCCATTGACGGGGTGCTGGTGGAGCGGGATTCCGTCGATCATGTGGCGGCGAAAATGCTGGGGCAGCCGGAGAGTTCGCGTTGGTATGCGCTGTTTCTGATTCCCGCGGAGACGAATGCGGAGCTGTTGCGCGACCGGTTGTTCGATTTGCGCAAGAAGGGGTTCACGCGGTTGTTTCAGGGCGGGAAGGTGTTTGAGTTCTCTACCCCGGAATCGCTGTTGGATGTCGATTTTTCGCAACCGGTGTATGCGCTGGTGGACAGGTTGGCGATCTCGCCGGGGGTGCGGCAGCGGTTGGTGGATACGGTGGAGATTTGTTATCGCGAGGCGGGGGAAGTGATTTTCCTGAAGGCTGGGGAGCCGGGGGAAGTGGAATCGCTGCGCTTCAACGAGAAATTTCAGTGCAAGCTTTGCGGGACGGAGTTCGTCGAAGCGGAGCCGAGTCTGTTTAGTTTTAACAGTCCGTTTGGGGCTTGCAAGCGATGCCAGGGGTTTGGGAACACCATCGACTACGACATGGATCTGGTGATTCCGGATCGGATGCTGTCGCTGGATAATGGCGCGGTGGATCCTTGGACCAAGCCGCAATATTCGGGTTACCTGCCGGACTTCCGTAAGGCAGTGCGCGGGAAGGTGCGGTTCAACGTGCCGTTCCGCGAGTTGGGGGAGGACGAGAAGGCGCTGGTTTATGAGCACGTGCGGCGCTTTTTCAAGTGGCTGGATACGAAGAAGTACAAAGTGCATGTGCGCGTGTTTATGAGCCGGTATCGCGGGTATACGCGGTGTCCGGATTGCGGGGGGTCGCGGCTGCGGCCGGAGGCGCTGTATATTCGCGTGGGCGGGAAGACGATGGCGGAGGTCGTCAAGCTGAATATTGCCGAGGCGGAGGAGTTTTTTCTTCACGCTGAGCTGTCGACGGAGGAAGCGGCGATCGCGGAAAAAATTCTGGTGGAGATCCGGCAGCGGCTGAAGTTTTTGAACGATGTTGGGTTGGAGTATTTGACGCTGGACCGGTTGTCGTCGACGCTCTCGGGCGGGGAGGCGCAGCGCATTCAACTGGCTACCTGCTTGGGGTCGCGGCTGGTGGGGGCTTGTTATGTGCTCGACGAGCCGTCGATTGGATTGCATAGCCGGGATACCGGGCGGCTGATCAAGATCCTGCATGAGCTGCGGGATTTGGGGAACACGATTGTGGTGGTGGAGCACGATCCAGAGGTGATGCGGGCGGCGGATCACATCGTCGATATGGGTCCGGGGGCGGGCGAGAACGGGGGGCGGATTATTTTCGAGGGGTCTTATAAGCAGCTGATGGCTCCGGGAAATAATTCGTTGACGTCGAAATATTTGCGCGGGGATTTGCAGACTTCGCATTTTATGAACCGGCGCGTGGCGCATCCGAAGCGGGTGGTGCGGTTTCTGGGGGCGCAGGCGCATAACTTGAAGGGGATCGACGTCACCATTCCGCTGAACATGATGGTGGCGGTGACGGGGGTTTCGGGGTCGGGTAAGTCGACTTTGATGCATGAGGTGATTTACCAGAATCTGGTGAAGCGGATCAATCGGGAGTCGCCGGTTTCGGCGGACGAGGCCGAGGCATGGGGGCTGGCGCCGGAGAAGCTTACTTGCCAGAAAGTGGAACACGCGGATCTGCTGACTGCTGTAGTGCTGGTGGATCAGACGCCGATTGGGCGGACGCCGCGGTCGAATCCGGTGACCTATATCAAAGCTTTCGATTTGATTCGCGATCTGTTTGCGAAGACGCCAGAGGCGGACCGGCGGGGTTATACGGCGGGGCATTTTTCCTTCAATATTCCGGGAGGGCGCTGCGAGACTTGCCAGGGGGACGGGACGGTCACCGTCGAGATGCAGTTTCTGGCGGATGTGGAGTTGGTCTGTGACGATTGCAAGGGGACGCGTTTCAAGCAGACGATTCTCGACGTGAAATATCGCGGGCTTAATGTTCATGAAGTTTTGCAACTGACGGTGAGGGAAGCGATTTCGTTTTTTGCGGCGACGCCGCGGCTGGTGCAGAAGCTGCAAGTGCTGGACGATGTCGGGCTGGGTTATTTACGGCTGGGGCAGTCGGCTACTACGCTGTCGGGGGGCGAGGCGCAGAGGGTGAAGCTGGCGGCGCATTTGTCGCAGTCGACTAGCGAGGGGACGTTGTATATCTTCGATGAGCCGACTACCGGGCTGCATTTCGATGACATCGCGAAATTGTTGGACGCGTTTGAGCGGCTGCTGCGGTTGGGCGGGAGCATTTTGATCATCGAGCATAATCTTGAAGTGATCCGGCGCGCGGATTGGGTGATCGATCTGGGTCCCGAGGGCGGGGAGCGCGGCGGGCGCATTGTAGCGGAAGGGACTCCGGAGCAGATTGCGGAAGTGGCGGAGTCTTATACTGGCAGATATCTTAAGGCGGAGCTGATTGCCTCAAACACCCCACGTTGAAAAACATTTCCAATCCTCAGAAGTAGTTCGCGATATCGTGATCGGCATGGCGGACGGGCTGACGGTGCCGTTCGCGCTGGCGGCGGGACTGACGGGGGCTGTCGACGCATCGCACATCATCATTGTGGCGGGGATGGCGGAGATTGCGGCGGGGTCGATTGCCATGGGGCTGGGCGGGTATCTGGCGGCGCGCAGCGATGAGGATCATTATGCCAGCGAGCAAAAGCGCGAGGAGCGGGAGATCGTCGAGCGGCTGGAGGACGAACGCGAAGAGGTGCACGAGATTCTGAAGTCTTATGGACTGGAGCGCCAATCGCGCGAGCATGTACTGGCGGCGTTTGAGCGCAATCCGGCGACTTGGGTGGATTGGATGATGCGCTTTGAGCTAGGGCTCGAGAAACCGCAGCCGGGGAGAGCGGTGCGTAGCGCGGGGACGATTGCGCTTTCCTATATTGCGGGGGGGATGATTCCGCTGGCGCCTTATCTGATCATCCCGCGGGCGTTGCTGGCGCTGCGCTATTCGGTGCTGGCGACTATTGTGGCGCTGGCGGTGTTTGGGTTCGTGAAGGGGCGCTTCACGGGCGTGTCTCCGTGGAAGAGCGCGTTTCGCACGACGTTTATCGGGGGGCTGGCGGCAGGGGCGGCGTTCTCGATTGCAAAGCTATTTTCGGCGTAGCGGGATCGTAGGGGGCGAGGGTGGCGGGGTTGACGTTGGGGTCCACCATCCAGACGGTGCGATCGGCCATGGACGCCGCTAGCTGGGCGTTTTCGGAGTCGCCTAAATCGCGGGCCCACACGTTGCGCGAGCTGGCAAGGTCGGCGCTGTTGTAGATCCATTGATAGAGATTATTGGGGTCGGTTTTAGGCTTCACGAAGACCAGGTGATTGCCGGGGGTTTTCGCGAGTTCGGCGGTTAGGCGCGGCTTGTTCTGGTTGCCTTCGACGCGGCAGCACCAGGTTTGGAAATTCAGTTTCTGGGTGTAGGGGAGACCGAGCTGTTGCGCTCCGATGCGGAGTGTTAGAACCAGGACCATGGTCGCCGGGAGCAGCGGCAAGATGCGGATGCGGGCGGCTTGCAGGTGGCGGCAGCATTCGACGAGGATCGCGATCAGGACGGCGGCGGCGGGGGCCAGATAGTGGGGCGATGCCGCGCCTTCGAGGAGAATCGCGAAGATTCCTCCGGCAGCTCCGGCGAACAACATTTTTTTCCGGCGCCACACGCTGCCCAGCATGATTAGCGGGATGGTGAGCACGGGGCCGAAGAAGAAGCGCCAGTATTCTTCCAGGTGCAGCACGAAGTATTCGATGAAGTTGACGGGGCCGGCTACTTTGGCGTGTTCGCCTACTTCGTAGGCGTAGTAGTTGGCCATTTCGAGGTGGCGATTTTCGATGTGAGCGGGCGGGGTCCACGCTAAGGCGACTGGCCAGCCGTAGGTTTTTTGGCTGATTTGATAGGCGGTGACGAAGGGGCTGCCGGTGACGTGCTGGAAGTAGACGCCTAAGCCGCAGAGAGCGGCTGCGGTGAGGGCCAGGGCGGGGACGGCGATCTTGAGCAGGGGCAGGAAGCGCGCGCGGTATTGCCAGGCTAACGCGGCTAAGAGCGGCAGGGAGAAGGCAACGCCTTCGAACGGACGGGTGGTGGCGAGGATCGCCAGGCCAGCGCCTAGCGCCGCACCATCGGGGAAGGACGCGCGGCGGCGTAGACGCGGGTAGGCGCCGAACACGAGTGCGCCGCCGGCGGCGG
>JALYIB010000055.1 GCA_030775965.1 Acidobacteriota bacterium
CCGGAGTAGTCGGTGCCGGCTTCGGTAGCCATGCGCAGGCTCTCGACAAACTGCGCGTTGCCTACGCCGGCGCTTAGATAAATGAACGGTTTCGTGGCGACGGCGGCGGCTTTGCGGAAGTGGTCCAGGGCTTCCGCCATGGAGTAGGCTTTTTCACCTTTATAGACGGAGCTGCCTTCGACGAATTCAGCGTTGATCGGGATTTCTACTTTCAAAACGTCTACTTTGTATTGCGGTTTGGAGAACTCCTGCATGCTGCCGATCACCACTTGCGGCTTGATCTTCGCGAAGTCGACCCCTTTTTCGTTGCCGCCTTTCGGATCGTAGCCTACGAATTCCAGGAAGAAGGGGATCTGGTTGTCTTCGCACTCCGAGCCGATGCGTTCAATGAAGGCGTGCTTGATTTCGTTGACGCGCGGCTCGTCGAAGGGGGAGTAGTAGATGAGAATCTTTACGGCGTCGGCGCCCCAGTCGACGATGCGTTTTACGGAGACCAACGGGAGCAGGTCGGGCAGGCGGCCCGGCTTGGTGTTGTCGTAGCCGGATTCTTCGTAAGCTAGCAGGAGGCCGGCGTTTTTGGAGCGGGCTTGGGCGGCTTCCAGGCCGAATTCGGGATCCAGCAGAATGGCGGAAGCATGCGGAGTTAGGATGCGCGTGACGGCGGTCTTGAACTCCGACATCATTTCATAAGTGATGGCTTTTTGGTCGACCCCTTTGGCGGAGGCTAGCGATTTTTGCAGGCTGCCCCGCTGGTCCATCGCGGCGGCGGCGATGATGCCTTCCTTGTTCGACAGCGCTTTCAGGTGTTGAAGTTTGCCGGGAGAGATTGCCATGCCCTATTTTACGCGCTTTGCGTCCAGTTTTTCAGGCGCCGGAAAAAAGTCTGCGCCCGAGACACGTCGCGGAGGATTTGCGCTTTCAGAGCCTCGGGTGATTCGAATTTGCGTTCTTCGCGGACACGGCGCAAATACTCGACGCGGATTTGTTGGGGACTCGGCTCCGTGAGGGGATCGAGCAGGAAGGTTTCGATGGTGAGTGGCGGATCGGTGGACTCAAACGTCGGGCGGTAGCCAATGTTGGTGATCGAATTCCAGCGGCGCGCGGATTCGGCGTCGTAGGTGCGAGTGATGTAGACGCCGGTGCCGGGGAGCACTTGCGCGTGCGTGCGCAAATTGAGCGTGGGCACGGTTTGTTTCGATCCGATGCCGTGGCCGGGGACGACAACCCCGGCGGTTGCGTAAGGGCGGCCTAGCAGGCGAGCGGCTAGAGCCACCTTGCCCGCCTCGACGGCGCGGCGGATTTCACTCGACGACACGGTTCGGCCGCGCCTTTTTACCGGGGTGATCACGCAGGTCTCGAAGCCAAAGCGCTGGCCTAGTTGCGTTAAAACTTTCGTGTCGCCGGCCTGATCGTGTCCGAAACGGAAATTGCTGCCTACGATCACCACGCGCGCGCGCAGGGCTTTTGCCAGGACGCGTTCGACGAATTGTTCCGGGGTCCAGTGGGCCATTTCGCGGGTGAAGGGGAGGACGAGCACGTACTCGATTCCTGCGCGCGCCAGGATGGAGCAGCGTTCCGCTTGGGTGGTCAGCAATCGCGCGGCGCGTTGCGGGGCGACGATGGAGGCGGGATGCGGATCGAAAGTGAGGACGGCGGGTTGTAAACCTTTTTCGCCGGCCGCGCTGGTGACTTCGTGCAGTAACAACTGGTGGCCGGTGTGGACACCGTCGAAATTGCCGATGGTCACAGCCACCGGCTCGAAGGCGGCGGCTTCTTCTAAGGAACGGGCGACACGCATTTTAGAGCGGCACCTCTAGTTCCAGGCCGTCGTAGGCCAAATGCACGTTGGGCGGGAAGGTGGCTTCGGTTTCGGCGTGCGGGAGGTCGTGGCAGATATGGGTGAAATAGGCTTGGCGGGGTTCGAGTTGCTTCACGGATTCCAGACTCTGGGCGACGGTGGAATGTGTGGGATGGGGGCGGTGCCTGAGGGCGTCTAGAAACAAAACATCCAGGTTTTGTAAAAGCGATTTCGAGGCTGGGGGGATATCGCTATGATCCGTCAGATAGGCTGCGTTGCCGAAGCGGAACCCTAGCGTGATACCGCGGCCGTGCATGAGCGGAATGGGGATGATGCGGAGTCCGAACAGATCGAAGGGTTCTTGCGTGATGGTGCGGAGGTCGACGCGGGGAGCTGAGGATTGCGAGGGTTCGGGGTCAAAGGCGTAGCGGAAGACGCGGCGGACAATGTCTAAGGTCTCGACGGTTCCGTAGGCGGGGATGGACATTTTTTGGTGGTAGTTGAGGGGGCGGACGTCATCGAGTCCTAAGATGTGGTCCGCGTGGGCGTGGGTGTAGAGGATGGCGTCGACGCGGGCGATGTGGGCGCGTAGAGCTTGCGCGCGAAAGTCGGGCGTGGTATCGATCAGCACGTTTTTGCCGGCGTACTGCATCAGCACGGAGGGGCGCAGGCGGTTGTCGCGCGGGTCTGTCGAGGCGCAGGTGGCGCACGTGCAACCAATGGTGGGGACTCCCGAGCTGGTGCCTGAGCCTAGCACCGTGATACGCAGGACTTCGGGCATCACGATGACGCTGGCGGTGGCTCCGCTGGCTTTTGATCCGATACTTGCACGAAGCGGAAGCGCAGTTCGGTTAACGCGTTTTCGATCAGGCGCTGCTCGTCTAGCGCCAGGTTGCCGCGGGTTTTTTCGGCGATCATCGACAGCAGGTCGATGGCGTGGCGCGCGGCGGGGAGGTTGGGCGGATCGCTGGAATTCTCCTCGAAGCGAAGCAGGCCGAGTTGCATTTCGGCTTGCGTCTTGAGCGAGAAGACTAGGAATTCAAAGGTAGGGGGCGGGAGAGGGATACCGGAATCGTTCATAATCTTTCTTCTTAGTGTAGTTTGGAATAGAATGTCTTCGCCGGAAGAAATAGCGGATGTGTTGGCGCGGCTGCTGGAACGCCAGCAGGCGGTGGAACAGCGGCTGCTGCGGATCGAAAGCGCCATGGGGCTGCCGGCGGCGGCGCCGCTCCCACCCGAGCCGGTGCGCGAGGCTGTGCCTCCGCCATTGCCCCCCCCACTGCCGGAACCGTCTGCTCCGCCACCGTTTACAGAGGTCGCTCCACCGCCGTCGCTTGAAAACACATTTGGGTTGGGGTGGTTGAACCGCGTGGCGGTGGTCACGCTGATTTTCGGCGTTGGCTTTTTGTTTAAGTATGCCGTGGACAATCAGTGGATCGGTCCGGGGATGCGGGTCGCGCTGGGGGTGGCGGCGGCTACGCTCGCGCTGTTTGTAGGCGAGTGGATTTCGCTGCGGGGGCAGCAAGTCTTCGCGCGCGGGCTGACGGGCTTGGGCTTGGCGCTTCTGTATTTGTCGTTTTACGCGGGGTTTGAATTTTATCAGTTGCTGCCCCAGAACGCCGCGTTCCTGTTGATGTTTCTGACTACTTGCGCGGGCGCCGCACTGGCGCTGCATTACGATTCGCAGGCCGTGGCCTGGCTGGGACTGGTGGGCGGGTATCTGACTCCGGTGCTGCTGTCGACGGGCGAGAATCGCATGTGGGTCCTGGCCGGGTACACATTGCTGCTGAATCTGGGGGCTCTTGGAATGGCGCGCGTGAAGCGGTGGCCAGCGCTCGAGTACTTGGCTTGGTTTTTCACGGTGATGTTGTACGCGGGATGGAGCAACGAGTGGCTTTCCGGCGAAACGCGGGTGGCGGCTTTCGAGTGGCTGTCGATTGTATTCGTGGTGTTCTTTGCGGCCAGTGCGCTGGGCTCGCGCTTGTGGCTGCTGGCGTTGAACACGGGCGTTTACTTTGTAGGATCGTACGATTTGCTGGATCGCCAGTATCACAGGTGGATGGGGGCGTTTGCGCTGACGCTCGCGCTGCTGCATGGCGGGTTGGCTGGCATAGGGTGGGAGAAGCGCAAGGAATGGGGACAACTCGCCGCGGCAATCGGTGCTGTGTTGCTGACGCTGGCGATTCCGCTCCAGTTCGCCGGATTCCGCATCACGATGTTGTGGGCGCTGGAGGCGGCGGTGCTGGCGTGGCTGGGGCGTCGATCCGATCGCGAACGGTTTCACACCGGAGTTTGGCTGTTGTTCGCTTTGATATTAGCGCGGCTCTTTGCATTGGATAGCAGGATGTATGCGATGGACGCGTTACTCAACCGGCGTTTTCTGACGTTCGCGGTGTCGGCGGCCAGCTTGTGGATCGCCTCGCGATTTGCGCGATCCCGCGACGCGAAGGCCTTTAGTTATGGCGCGGGGCATCTCGTATTGCTGTGGGCGCTGGCGATGGAAGTGAGCGGCTGGGCGGCGCGGAACTCGGATGTGCAGGATGTCTCGAACCTGGAGTCGACCGGGATTTCTATCTTGATGGCGGTTTACGGCGCGGGCCTGGTGGTGGCCGGGGTAGCGCTGCGGTCAACCCTGAACCGCATTTTGGGGCTGGGGTTGATGACGCTGGTGATCGCTAAATTGTATTTACTGGATGTATGGTCGCTCAGCCGCGGCTTCCGGATCACGGCGTTTCTAGCCTTGGGCGGACTGCTGTTGCTGGTATCGTATTTATATTCGCGCTTTAAGCCGAATATTGAACGATTATGGAAAGACCGGTCCGTCTAATCGATGCCTCGACATTTTACCCTGGCACAAGCCGAGCAACTGCTGCCCGAGATGGGTCAGGCCTTGCGCGATGCGCTGTTTCATAAATCCGAGTACCAGGCCGCGGATGAAGAGTTGAATCGGAGCACGCAGCGCATCCGCATGGCGGGCGGCTCGCGCGTAAATCCGGGCCCCATCCTGGCCGCGCGGGCGCGCCGGGATACCAGCGGCGCGGCGCTCAAGGAAATCTTCGAGCGGGTGGAAGAGTTAGGCGTTCTGATCAAGGACCTGGACAGCGGGCTTATCGATTTTTTGACGCGCTATCGCGGCCAAGACGTCTGCC
>JALYIB010000056.1 GCA_030775965.1 Acidobacteriota bacterium
GAATCAGATTCTGTATCGTCAGGCGACAGCCGCCGAACGGCCGCGTCCCAAGCTGAACTTCGAGAAGAACGAAACGGTGCGCATCAACGACGGTCCGTTCGCCAACTTCTCGGGCAAGGTGGACGAGGTCAATCCGGAGCGCAATACGTTGCGCGTGATGGTGACGATCTTCGGGCGCTCGACCCCCGTGGAACTAGATTTCTTGCAGGTAGAAAAAGCTTAAAGCGCCGCGGCCTTGAAGGACGTGGACATTAGGAGTTAAGAAAATGGCAAAGAAAATTACCGCCAACGTGAAGTTGCAGATCCCGGCCGGGAAGGCCACGCCAGCGCCTCCGGTGGGAACCGCACTTGGTCCGCAGGGCGTCAACATCATGGAGTTCTGCAAGGCGTTCAACGCGAAAACGTCGGCCAAGGATCAGGAAGGTTTGATCATCCCGGTGGTGATCACGATTTACTCTGACCGTTCGTTCACCTTCATTACCAAGACTCCGCCAGTGCCGGTGCTGATCAAGCGCGCCGTGGGCATTGCGAAGGGTTCGGCCGAGCCTAACAAGAATCGCGTGGGCAAGATTACGCTCAAGCAGGTGGAAGAGATCGCCAAGATCAAGATGCCGGATCTGAATTGCTTTACCGTCGAGGCTGCGATGAACTCGGTCAAGGGCACGGCGCGCAGCATGGGCGTGGACGTCGAAGCTAAGGTTTAAGCGCCGCTCTCTAGCGGTTCGGGTCTGGATTGCCTGCGCGATAATACTCGTAGAGGCCCAGCATGCAGATTCGTTTGGATGTCCCTGAAGAAATAGCCCAGCAATTCGCGGGCGAACCCGGCGGCATCACGCGAGCGGCGCTCGAAGCCCTTGCCATTGAGGGCGTCCGCTCCGGCAAGCTAACCGTACATCAAGCGCGTCAGATGTTGGGCATCCCATCGCGGCACGAAATGGATGGGTTTCTCAAGGCGCACGGGGTGCTGCTGCCGATTACCATCGAAGACGTGGTTACCGACACCAATACCGCTCATGCATTCTCGAAATGACGGTTGTCGTCGCCGATACGTCGCCTCTCAATTATTTGGTGTTGATCGGCCAGATCGATGTACGTTGGCGTTTGTACGGCAGAGTGGTTGTGCCTCCGGAAGTGCTGGCTGAACGAACCGAACACGGCGCGCCGCGCCAAGTGTTGGAATGGATTCGGTCGCGCCCTGGATGGCTGGAAGCACGAGCGGTTCGCGGAGAACAGAACGATCCGGCTTTGCAGCAGATCGACTCAGGCGAGCGCGCGGCGATTCTCTTGGCCGAGGAAGAGCGCGACGTCTTGTTATTGATCGACGACGCAGCCGACCGCTTGGAAGCAGACCGGCGTCATATTCCGAACACCGGGACGCTCGGTATTCTCAGGGCTGCCGCTATACGTGGGCTCTTGGATCTTCCGGACACGCTGACCCGGCGGGGCGCAACAAATTTCCGGGTGTCGCAATCTCTTATAGACACTCTCATTGCTGAAGACTCCAAGCACGGACGGACCGGTTAGAGTTCGTCGTCTCTGGTTTCGCGGGTTGCTAGCAGGCCGATGATCGTCAGGACTGCGGCGGCGAATAGGTAGTAGCCGACGTATTGCAAGCCGTAGTTCTTGGCGAGGCCGGTGGCAATGTAGGGGGCGAAACTCGCGCCGAAGATGCCGGCCAGATTAAACGTGAGCGAGCTGCCGGTGTAGCGCACCTGCGTGGGGAAGAGTTCGGACAGCACCGTTCCCAGCGGGCCGTAGGTTAGACCCATCAAGGTCAGTCCCAGCGCCATCATCGCCATTGCTCCCACGGTACCGGCCAGGAACAGGGGCGCCATCACTAATCCGAAGGCGCCGATGGCGCAGGTCACCCACAGCAAGGTGCGGCGGCGGCCGCGTTCGGCGAGAATCCCGCCGATGGGAATGGCGGCGGCGAAAAACAGAATGCCGGCCAACTGCATCACTAGGAATTTTTCGCGGCTATAGCCTAGAGCGGTTGTGCCCCAGGACAGTGCGAAGACAGTCATCAGGTAGAACAGGACGAAGGTCGCGAGCGACAGCAGGGTGCCGGCTAGCAGGGGTCTGGGGTAATCGCGGAAGACCGTGAATAGCGGCACTTTTACGCGCTCACGCCGGGTGAGGGCGTGGCGGAAGACGGGAGTTTCGGTGATGGTCAGGCGCACGTAGAGGCCTACCAGCACCAGCGCGGCGCTCGCCAAAAAGGGGATGCGCCAGCCGAAGTCGAAGAACTGGCGGTCGGTGAGCCATCGCGAAAGCAGCAGGAAGATGCCGCCGGAGAAGAGGAATCCGACGGGTGCGCCGAGTTGCGGAAACATTCCGTACCAGGCGCGCTGGCCGGGCGGCGCATTCTCGATCGCGAGCAGAACCGCGCCGCCCCATTCGCCCCCGAGGCCTAGGCCTTGTCCAAAGCGGCAGAGGGCAAGAAGCAACGGTGCGGCTACGCCGATAGTCGAATAGGTGGGCAGCGCGCCGATGGCTACCGTGGAGATGCCCATGGTCAGGAGCGCGGCGACGAGCGTCGTCTTGCGACCGACGCGATCGCCGAAGTGGCCGAAGAGCGCCGAGCCGAAGGGGCGTGCCAGGAACGCAATTGCAAATGTGGCGAGTGAGGCCAGGCGAGCGGACGCCGGGTCGGACGCGGGGAAGAACAATTTGGGAAACACCAGGACGGCGGCGGTGGCGTAGATATAAAAGTCAAAGAACTCGATGGTGGTGCCGATCAGGCTGGCAAACAACACCTGGCCTGGGCGGTTAAGCGCGGCGGCGGCGTTGGGGCCAGTGGAGGCCTTGGTTTCCTGGATTCTCATGCAACGCAATGCGAGTATAGCAAGCTGGAAACGGGCGCCGTCCGAGGGGTGGGATGCGTTGTGCTGTTGTCTTTGAACATCGCGCGGACCGGGTCGCCAGCCATGCCGCTTGGGATGCAGGCAGGACCACGTGGGAGTAACCCGTGGGAGTAACCCGTGGGAGTAACCCGTGGGAGTAACCCGTGGGAGTAACCCGTGGGAGTAACCCGTGGGAG